>NZ_CAWURG010000028.1:0-45582 GCF_963924895.1 uncultured Sphaerotilus sp. | reverse complement strand
CCAGGCGTACCGGGGCCGAACGGACCGGCGTCGTCGACGAGCGAGGTCGTGACCGATGCTTGGGCTGGATTGCCAGCAATGGCCTCGAAGCCGCCGCCAGTGATCTCGCCGAGCGAGACGGTGATGGTCTCGGTGCCTTCGGCAAGGGCGTCGTCGATCGTGGCGATGTCGAAGGTCGCTGAGGTCTGGCCAGCAGGGATCGTGACGGAGGTGACAGCGGTGTAGTCAGAGCCGTCTGTCGCCGTGCCGGAGTAGGTCAGCTTGACGACGACGTCGGTTACGGCAGGTTGGGTCAGCGAGACGGTGTAGCCGGAAGCGACTTCACCTTCGACGACCGAGCCTGGGCCGGTGATCGAGACGAGGCAGGTGTCCTCGGGTCCCGGTTCACCGGGGCCGAAGGGACCGGAGTCATCGACGAGCGAAGTCGTGACCGTGGCCTGTGCCGGGTTGCCGGCAATGGCCTCGAAGCCGCCACCGGTGATCTCGCCGAGCGAGACGGTGATGGTCTCGGTGCCTTCGGCGAGGGCGTCGTCGATGGTGGTGATGTCGAACGTCGCGGAGGTCTGGCCGGCCGGGACCGTGACGGACGTGACGGCGGTGTAGTCGGAACCGTCGGTGGCCGTGCCGGTGTAGGTCAGCTTGACGACGACGTCGGTGACGGCAGGTTGGCTGAGCGAGACGGTGTAGCCGGAAGCGACTTCCCCTTCGACGACGGATCCGGGGCCGGAGATCGAGACGAGACAGGTGTCCTCGGGGCCGGGCGTGCCGGGGCCGAACGGGCCGGCGTCGTCGGTGATGGTCGTGGTGACGGTGGCGTGGACCGGATCGATGCCGATGGCCACTGGATCGCCGACGACCCCGGCTTCGCCAGCGGCGGCGCGGGCGATCGTGACCGTGTAGGGCTCTGCGCCCTCGGCCAGCGCATCGTCGATGGTGGCAATGTCGAACCGGGCCGAGGTCTGGCCGGCGGGGATCGTGACCGATGGGACCGGGGTGAAATCCTTGCCGGCGGTGGCTACCCCGGCGTAGGCCAGCGTCACGGTCACGTCGACCGTGGCCGCGTGCGACAGCGTGACGGTGTAGTTGGCTGCGGTCTGGCCCTCGACGACGCCGGTGGGGCCGTCCAGCCGCACGACGATGCCCGTGTCCACGGCAATCGGGCTGTCGGGCTGGCCGGTGCCGCTGCCGTTGAATTGGTCGCCGGTCTGGTGGAGCTGGTCGTAGGCGTACTGGTACTCCTGCGGCGAGACGACTTCGATGACCCGGTCCACGACGAGGCCGGCCTGCAGCGAACCATCACCGCCGTCGGGACCCGCGCCGGTGACGAAGTCGAGATCGCCATCGTCGAGCCGGGTGACCAGTTGGTCCAGATCCGGGTCGCCGGTGGTGACGAAGCGCTTTCCGTCGGCGGTCAGCTGCACGATGCCACGCTGGGTGGTGAGCAGCACGTCGCCCTTGTGGATGACGTCGCCCAGCTTGAGCGGCAGGCCGCTGCCATCGTCCATGCGCTTGACGGCACCGCCCCACAGCCCGGTCACCACGCCCGCCGGCATGCGGGCTGGCACGTAGTGGACATTCAGCGTCGCGTGTTCGTGGCGGTGCGCCGCGTCGTGGCGGCCGGAGGAGGTGCGGGCAGACGCCGACGCAGGGGCAGACTTGGAGGCGGGCATGGAAGGCCTTTCGACGAGACGCGGAACCGATGAGCGAGCGTCGCCCGTGCCTGCTTGGCACGGGGGGCGCGGATGTCGTCGATATCGGCGTCAGGCCGGGTGGCCTTGAGCCCTGGCTTCAGGGGGCCGGGTCCCCGCGGTCAGGTGGTTGGCACGAAGGTGTCGACTGCGTCCGTGATGAGGCCGTCCAGACCCAGGTCCAGCAGCAGTTCGGCCCGCCCAGCGTCGTTGACCGTGTAGGCGAGCACCCGCAGTCCGTCGTGGTGCAGCGTGCGCACGAGGTCCGCGTGAATCAGCGACTCCTCCAGGATCACGGCCACGCAGTCCAGCCGCTCGGCGATGTCGAAGCAGTCGGGGGCCAGCGTGTCCAGCAGCAGGGCGCGTGGCAGTTCCGGCACCGCTTCGCGGGCGGCGGCCAGCGTGCGGGGCTCGAAGGAGCTGAGCAGCGGCCAGACGCTCAGTCCGTCCCGCACCGCTTCGCCCCAGCGTTGCCGGACCGCCTGGGCGACGATCTGCCCGGTGCGCTCCTCGTCACCGGGGACCGGCTTGAGTTCCAGATTGAGCAGATGCCCGTTGCGCAGGCAGAAGGCGGCGATGGCGTCCAGGCTGCACGGTGGCTCGCCCGCGTGCAGGCGGCTGTGCCAGCCACCCGCGTCCAGCCGGGCGAGATCGGCCCAGTTCAGGTCTCCCGCGCTGCCGGCGGCGTCGGTGGTGCGCTCCAGCGTGTCGTCGTGCAGCAGGAAAGGGACGCCGTCCGCGCTCAGCTTGACGTCGCACTCGAAGGCCCGCCAGCCCAGCGCCGCGCCGGCACGGAAGGCGGCCAGCGTGTTCTCGGGGGCGAGTCGGCCGGCGCCGCGGTGGGCGATCCAGGTCGGATAGGGCCAGGGTGGGACCGCGGCGGAAGCCGGACCCGCAGGCGCGGGATCAAGGTCGTCGATGTCGTTCGGCAGGGTACGGTTCGGACTCATCGTGGCACTCCAGCGCGGGCGAAGTCTGCAGTCTGCAGCATCCAGCCGCATTGTGTCGTTGCGCCGTGTCAGCTGCGGCGGTTTGGTGCAAACAACACTTGTCAATGCGCCAAAGCACTTGTATGCCGGCTGAAATGGCTGCTGCGGTAGCATGGCGGGCTCTGCGCGCGCCTCGCGCGCTGCTGCTTTGCGGCCACATGAACGCACCGCTTCCCCTGAATCCGCTCCTCCAAATGCCTGGTCTTCCCCTGGACCCGGCGCACGCCGAAGCTCGCTTGCGCGAGATTCCGTACAACTACACCTCGTTCTCGGACCGCGAAATCGTGATCCGGCTGCTGGGCGCACGGGCCTGGGAACTGCTCGACCGCCTGCGTGGCGAGCGCCGCACCGGCCGCTCCGCCCGCATGCTCTACGAGGTGCTGGGCGACATCTGGGTCGTGCAGCGCAACCCCTACCTCGAAGACGACCTGATCGACAACCCGAAGCGGCGCCAGCTGCTGATCGATGCGCTGCACCACCGCCTCGGCGAGGTCGAGAAGCGCCGCGATCCGGGCAACGATGCCGGCCGCGACGGGCTGGTCGGCGAGTTGCTGAAATCGGCGCGCAGCGCAGTCGAGCGCTTCGGCGAGCGCTTCCGCATGGTCTACGACCTGCGCCAGCGCACGAAGAAGGTGCTGGGCCGCCACACCCGCAAGGACAACCTGAAGTTCGACGGCCTGAGCCGCGTCTCGCACGTCACGGACGCAACCGACTGGCGCGTCGAGTACCCCTTCGTCGTGCTGACCCCGGACACCGAGGCCGAGATGGCCGCGCTGGTGGCGGGCTGCGTCGAGCTGGGCCTGACGATCATCCCGCGTGGCGGTGGCACCGGCTACACCGGCGGCGCCGTGCCGCTGACGTGGAAGAGCGCGGTCATCAACACCGAGAAGCTGGAGCAGATGACCGAGGTCGAGATGGTCGACCTGCCGGGTGTGCCGCACAAGGTGGCGACGGTCTGGACCGGCGCGGGCGTGGTGACGCAGCGCGTGTCGGATGCGGCCGAGCGCGGTGGCTTCGTCTTCGCGGTCGATCCGACGTCGGCCGAGGCGAGCTGCATCGGCGGCAACATCGCGATGAACGCGGGTGGCAAGAAGGCCGTGCTCTGGGGTACTGCGCTGGACAATCTGGCCTCGTGGAAGATGGTGACACCCGAGGCCAAGTGGCTCGAAGTGATCCGCCTGAACCACAACCTGGGCAAGATCCACGACATCGAGACCGCCAGTTTCGAGCTGAACTACTACGACGCGACCGGCAAGACGCTGGAGCGCACCGAGCGCCTCGACATTCCCGGCCGCACCTTCCGCAAGGAAGGTCTGGGCAAGGACGTCACCGACAAGTTCCTCGCCGGCCTGCCCGGCATCCAGAAGGAAGGCTGCGACGGCCTGATCACCTCGGCGCGCTGGGTCGTCCACCGCATGCCCGACCACGTGCGCACGGTCTGCCTGGAGTTCTTCGGCAACCCGATCCAGTGCGTGCCCTCGATCGTCGAGATCAAGAATTTCATGTTCGAGGAGATGAAGAAGCCCGGCGGCGCGATTCTGGCCGGGCTGGAGCATCTGGATGACCGCTACCTCAAGGCGGTGGGTTACGCGACCAAGAGCAAGCGCGGCGGTCTGCCCAAGATGGTGCTGGTGGGCGACATCGTCGGCGATGACGCGGACGCCGTGGCGCGCGCCACCAGCGAGGTCATCCGTTTGGCCAACGCCCGTTCGGGCGAAGGCTTCGTGGCCATCAGCGCCGATGCGCGCAAGAAGTTCTGGCTCGACCGCAAGCGCACCGCCGCCATCTCCAAGCACACCAACGCGTTCAAGGTGAACGAGGACGTGGTGATCCCGCTGGAGCGCATGGGCGAGTACACGCTGGGCATCGAGCGCATCAACATCGAACTCTCCTTGCGCAACAAGCTTGCGCTGGTCGACCGCCTCGAAGCCCTGTTCACCACTGGCAACCTGCCGCTGGGCAAGACCGACGACGCCAACGACATCCCGAGCGCCGAGCTGCTGGGCGACCGGGTGGCGCAGGCGCTGGGCCTGCTGCGCGAGGTGCGCACGCTGTGGTCGGGCTGGAAAACCGGTCTGGATGTGGCGCAGCACGACGAGGCGAGCGCCGGCCGCAGCTTCTTCGACCAGTTGCAGGACCACAGCCTGCGCGCCTCGTGGAAGACGCAGATCCTCAAGCCGCTGCAGCAGGTCTTCACTGGCGCGGCCTTCATCCCGGTCATCGACGAGCTGCGGCGCATCCACCAGGAAGTGCTGCGCGGACGGGTCTGGGTCGCGCTGCACATGCATGCCGGGGACGGCAACGTCCACACCAACATCCCCGTCAACAGCGACAACTACGAGATGCTGCAGACCGCCCATGAGGCGGTGGCGCGGATCATGGTGCTGGCGCGCAGCCTGGACGGCGTGATCTCGGGCGAACACGGCATCGGCATCACCAAGCTCGAATTCCTGACCGACGACGAGCTGAAGAACTTCGCGACCTACAAGGCCAAGGTCGATCCGGAAGGGCGCTTCAACAAGGGCAAGCTGCTGCGCCAGAAGGACCGCCAGACGGACCTCGGCGCCGACACCCGCTCGGCCGACCTGAGCGAGGCCTACACGCCGAGCTTCGGCCTGATGACGCACGAGTCGCTGATCATGCAGCAGAGCGACATCGGCGACATCGCCGCGTCGATCAAGGACTGCCTGCGCTGCGGCAAGTGCAAGCCGGTCTGCGCCACGCACGTGCCGCGCGCGAACCTGCTCTACAGCCCGCGCAACAAGATCCTGGCGACCTCGCTGCTGATCGAGGCCTTCCTCTACGAAGAGCAGACCCGCCGCGGCATCAGCCTGAAGCACTGGGAAGAGTTCGAGGACGTGGCCGACCACTGCACGGTCTGCCACAAGTGCCTGTCGCCGTGTCCGGTGAAGATCGACTTCGGCGATGTGTCGATGAACATGCGCAACCTGCTGCGCAAGATGGGCCAGAAGAGCTTCCGCCCCGGCAACGCCGCGGCGATGCTGATGCTCAACGCCACCAACCCCGAGACGATCAAGCTCGCCCGCGGCGCGCTGGTGGGCGTGGGCATGAAGGCGCAGCGCTTCGCCCACGACCTGTTCAAGTCGGCGGCGAAGAAGCAGACGTCGGCGCCGCCGTCCTCGGTTGGCACCGCGCCGATCAAGGAGCAGGTGATCCACTTCATCAACAAGAAGCTGCCAGGCGGCCTGCCGAAGAAGACAGCGCGTGCGCTGCTGGACATCGAGGACAAGGACTACGTCCCGATCATCCGCAACCCGAAGGCAACGACTGCCGAGACGGAAGCCGTGTTCTATTTCCCGGGTTGCGGCTCGGAGCGGCTGTTCTCGCAGGTCGGGCTGGCCACGCAGGCGATGCTCTGGCACGCGGGCGTGCAGACGGTGCTGCCGCCGGGCTACCTGTGCTGCGGCTATCCCCAGCGCGGCTCGGGCCAGTTCGACAAGGCCGAGAAGATCATCACCGACAACCGGGTGCTGTTCCACCGGGTCGCCAACACGCTGAACTACCTCGACATCAAGACGGTGGTGGTCTCGTGCGGCACCTGCTATGACCAGCTCCAGGGCTACGAGTTCGACAAGATCTTCCCTGGCTGCCGCATCATCGACATCCACGAGTACCTGCTGGAAAAGGGCATCACGCTGCAGGGGCAGGGCGGTTTCCTCTACCACGATCCCTGCCACACGCCGATGAAGCTGCAGGACCCGATGAAGACGGTCAAGGCCTTGCTGGGCGACGGTGTCATCGAGAGCAAACGTTGCTGCGGCGAATCGGGCACGCTGGGCGTGAGCCGGCCGGACATCTCGACCCAGATCCGCTTCCGCAAGGAAGAAGAGATCCTCAAGGGCGAGGCGGAGCTGCGTGCTGCCGGACACCAGGGGGACATGAAGATCCTCACGTCGTGCCCGAGCTGCCTGCAGGGCCTGTCCCGCTATGGCGAAGACCTCAAGAGCGGCCTGCTCGAAGCGGACTACATCGTCGTCGAGATGGCCCGGCAGATCCTGGGGGAGAACTGGATGCCCGACTACGTGCAGCGCGCCAACGCGGGCGGCATCGAGCGGGTACTGGTCTGATCCAGTGGCGATGCGATGGAGTGGCGATCGGCGAATCTCTTCACGCAAACAAGAGATTTTCAGTTGTATATCGCCATAATTTCACGTAATTTAAGGGACAATTCGGCATCGTGCGGCGCAGCATTCGGCGCCTTGCGTGATCGATACGCTCGTTTCAGTCAAGGATTCACCCGATGTCGCGCCAAACCACTCCTCAGCCCACTGCACTGACCCTGCACCAGCAGTCCCGTGTGCTGGAAATCGGTTTCAGCGATGGCGCCGTCTTCCGCTTGCCTTACGAGTTGCTGCGGGTGTACTCGCCGTCGGCCGAGGTGCGCGGCCACGGTCCCGGGCAGGAAGTGTTGCAGACCGGCAAGCGCCTGGTCGAGATTGTCGACATTGAGCCGGTCGGGCACTACGCGGTCCAGCCTTCGTTCAACGACGGGCACAACACCGGGCTCTACACCTGGGAAATGCTGTATGACCTGGGTGTCAATCAGGACGCCTGCTGGCAGGACTATCTCGACCGGGTGAGCGCCGCGGGCGTCGAGCGGGACGCCCCGATGGTGCAGGCCTCTGGCAGTGCCTGTGCCAGCCACTGACCATGAGCGATACCCATTTCGGTTTCAAGACCGTAGACGAGGGCCAGAAGGCCCGCATGGTCCGCGGGGTGTTCGACTCGGTGGCGTCGCGCTACGACGTGATGAACGACCTCATGTCCATGGGGCTGCACCGGGTCTGGAAGGCCTACACGCTGGCCGTGTCGGGTGTGCGTGAAGGGCACCAGGTGCTGGACATCGCGGGCGGCACCGGGGACCTCAGCCGCGCCTTCGCGCGCAAGGTCGGTGCGACTGGTGGGGTCGTGCACACCGACATCAACGAAGCCATGCTGCACACCGGACGTGACCGGCTGGTCGACGAAGGCGTGGTGCTCCCGACGGTCATCTGTGATGCGGAGAAGCTGCCGTTTCCCTCCGAGCGCTTCGACATCGTCAGCGTGGCCTTCGGCCTGCGCAACATGACCCACAAGGACCGGGCGCTGGCGGAGATGTGCCGGGTGCTCAAGCCGGGCGGCAAGTTGCTGGTGCTGGAGTTCTCGAAGGTCGCGGCGCCGCTGGGCAAGGTGTACGACTGGTACTCCTTCAACGTGCTGCCGCGCCTGGGTCAACTAGTGACCGGCGATGCCGATAGCTACCGTTATCTGGCTGAATCCATCCGCATGCACCCGCCGCAGGCTGAACTCAAGGCGATGATGAAGTCCGCCGGCTTCGGGCATGTGGATGTGCATAACCTGTCTGCAGGTGTCGTGGCCCTGCATGTGGGCTTGAAATGCTGAATGTGATAATTGCACGATAGGTGCAAGCATGTTTATTTCACTTTCGATCCCGGTATTCCTATATTTATCAAATCAAGTGGATGCCGTCAGAATAGAGAGTGGCTGCTCGTGCAGTGTTTTATTAAAGAGTTGGTATCAGTCTTCACTTGAGCGTTATTACGTCACACAATCATGGTGAGATGGCCCCTGATCGGGGGATCGACGGCTGCCTTCGTCTTGCTCCCCTCGGTGTTGAGGCGAGAATTCAACAAGTCGACCCAAGCGGTTCGTGATGTGAGATGCGAGTGACGTGGTGTCTCGCCTGTTTGCCTAGGGGGCCAGAGGATGTTCAGAGTTTTTCAGCACCGTACGTCGGGAACGCACTTCGTGGAGTTGTTCGCTGACGGGGTGCTCTGTTTCATAGCGGCATTGCTGTCTGCGGCCACGCTGGCGCACCCGGTGCCTGGGGTCAACCCCCTGATGCAGGTCATCAGTCCGGTCATCCTTTTCTCGGCGTTCTCCTTCGCCTTGGTGATGGCCTTGCTGTACTCGTTTGTCGGACTCTATCGCCACCGCAATCTTGGGTTGGTGCCGATGTTCCTGCGCATCGGGTTTGCGTTCGTGATTGGGGGATATATTACTTATCTGGCGATCAAGTATATTCGTTACGACGGTTATGCGAGCAGCCTGGTTGGATATTCTCTGGTTTACCTGATGGGTGGTTTGGCCATTTACCGTGGTTCGGCCTGGGGTATTCGGCAAATGGTCGGAACGCGCCGCGTCCTGATTGTCGGTACCGGTCCGGATGCGCGTCAGGTCTGTACCGATCTGCGCGCTGGTGGTCATTGGGCCGGTTATGACGTGGTGGGTTTCTTTCCTACTGCGGAACAGACCGACCGCGGCGCCCTGCGCGGTGCAGCCCACATATTCGATACCCGCTTGCGCATGGTGGATCTGGTGCGCGAGCACAAGATCAGCGAAATCATCGTCGCGGTGCGCGAGCAGCGTGGCGGCGGTGTGCCGATGGACCAGCTGCTGGAGTGCCGCATCGGCGGTGTGCCGATCATGGATCTGGCCTACTTCTACGAGCGCACGAAGGCCGAGGTGCCTGTCGACAGCCTGAAGGCCAGCTGGCTGGTGTACGGCGACGGCTTCGTCCAGGGGCGTGCCCGGGAGTTCACCAAGCGCGTCTTCGACATCGTCAGCTCGTCCTTGCTGCTGCTGATCGGCGCGCCGGTCATGCTGCTCACCGCACTGGCCATCCGGATGGACAGCGTCGGCCCGATCCTCTATCGCCAGGAGCGTGTCGGCCTGGGTGGGCAGGGCTTCATGTGCATCAAGTTCCGCAGCATGCGCACCGATGCCGAGAAGGATGGCGTTGCGCGCTGGGCATCGAAGAACGACTCGCGCATCACCCGTGTGGGCGCGTTCATCCGCAAGACCCGGATCGATGAGCTGCCCCAGTTGTTCAGCGTGCTCAAGGGCGAGATGAGCATGGTGGGGCCGCGTCCGGAGCGCCCCTCGTTCGTGGCGCAATTGCGCGAACAGATTCCGTTCTATGACCTGCGGCACACGGTCAAGCCTGGTCTGACGGGTTGGGCGCAGGTGCGCTATGCCTACGGCGCTTCGCTGGAAGATGCCCGCAAGAAGCACCAGTTCGATCTTTACTACGTCAAGAACAATTCGCTGCTGCTGGATTTGCAGGTACTGATCGAAACCGTCAGTGTCGTGCTGTTCCGAGAAGGTGCGCACTGAGTTGATTCTTGATGGCGGGCGCTGTCTGCGTGCCAATGCCGTACAAAAATTAACTTTGTAAGAAACTGCCGTTGTCCCGCGGTACCATCCGGGACTGTTGCAGCGCGGTGCGCTTGCAGACCAATGAGAGGAATTCGCATGAGGATCGAAATGAGCCGTTTCTCGCGGGCAGCGGCCCTGGCCTTGGCGTGCGTCACCGGTGCAGGTGCGCTGTCGGGGTGTGGCTTGATGCGCAGCAGCACTTATCCGCCTGCGCCGCGGTCGGCTGAAACGGTGGACCATCGCTACAAGATCGGTCCTCTCGATACTCTGAATGTCGTGGTGTGGCGCAACCCGGAACTGTCGTCCACCGTGACGGTGCGCCCGGACGGACGCATCTCCACGCCGCTGGTCGAAGACGTGCTGGCCGCGGGCAAGAACCCGGCCGACCTGTCGCGCGAGATCGAGACGCTGCTGGGGCGGGTGATCCGTGATCCGGTGGTGACCGTGGTGGTGGGCACCTTCCAGGGGGTGTTCAACGACCAGATCCGCATCGTGGGCGAGGCCACCAAGCCGCAGAGCGTGGCGTTCCGCCAGAACATGACGATGCTGGACGTGATGATCCAGGCCGGTGGCCTGACCGACTTCGCGGACGGCAACGGTGCCGTGCTGGTGCGTGGTGCCGAGGCGGGCAAGCAGTACAGCGTCCGTCTGAAGGACCTGCTCAAGCGTGGCGACATCTCGGCGAACGTCGACGTCAAGCCGGGCGACATCATCATCGTGCCGCAAAGCTGGTTCTGATCGCCATCGCTCTCTGATACGCCGCTGACCGGTCACTCAGAGCCGGTCAGCCCTGAACCCAAGAATGACAGGTAGACGGCCGGTATGAATGAATTCACCCGACAGGCTGCGATATTGGCTGGCAGTGTCTGGCAACATCGCTGGATGGCTGTTGCAGTGGCCTGGATCGTCGCGCTCGCTGGCGCGCTGGTCGTGTGGGTCGTTCCCGAGCGGCACGAGGCACGCGCCCGGGTCTACGTGGACACACAGACCGTGCTGCGCCCCATGATGGTCGGACTGGCCTTCCAGCCCGACATCGACCAGCAGGTCCGCATGCTGGGACGCACGCTGATCTCCCGCCCCAACGTCGAGCGCCTGGTCAACAACCCGGCCATCGGACTCGAAAAGCTGGAGCCGGGGCAACTCGATGCCCAGATCGAGTCCCTGATGAAGTCCATCAAGGTCGAACTGACCGGTGGCAACAACCTCTACGCCATCAGCTACCGCGACCAGGATCCCATCCGCGCCCGCAAGCTGGTGGAAGTGCTGGTCGGCATGTTCATGGAGTCCGGTCTGGACACCAAGCGCAAGGATTCGGCCGAAGCCAGCCGCTTCATCGACGAGCAGATCAAGCAGTACGAGGGCAAGCTGACCGAGGCTGAAAATCGCCTCAAGGACTTCAAGCTCAAGAACATGAGCGTGGCCGCGACCACGAACCAGGACTACTTCGCCCGGATCCAGACGCTGACGGACGACGTCAACCGCCTGCGTGTCCAGCTGGGTGCCGCCGAACAGTCGCGCGACGCCACCCGCCGTGAACTCGGCAACGAAGAGCCCAATCTGCCGGTGGCTGCGGCCTCCGCGGTCTCGCTCACGCCGGATCTCGACAGCCGCGTCGAAACGCAGAAGCGCCAGCTGGACGAGATGCTCCGCCGCTACACGGAAGAGCACCCGGACGTCCTGACGACCCGGCGCATCATTGCCCAGCTGGAAGACCAGCGCCGTCGGGAGATGGATGCGCTCAAGAGCACCAACAGCGCGACCCGCCGCGCGGCGGCTGCGACCAATCCGGTGTTCCAGCGCCTGCGCCTGAATCTGGCCGACGCGGAAGCCAATGTCGCGTCGCTGCGTTCCCAGCTGGGCAACCAGCAGGCGCGCCTCGAAGAAATCCGTGCCCAGGCGAACAAGGTGCCGCAGGCCGAAGCCGAACTCGTGCAGCTCAACCGCGACTACGAGATCATGCGCCGCAACTACGACCAGCTGGTGCAGCGCCGCGAGGCCGCCTCGCTGGGCGTGAAGATCGACCAGACCTCGTCGATGGCCGATTTCCGTCTGATCGAGCCGCCGCGGGTGCTGCCCTCGCCGGTGTTCCCGAGCCGCATCCAGCTCGCCATCGGCGTGATGCTGCTGTCGGTGCTTGCCGGGATTGCGGCGGCCTACGCGCAGACCCTGCTGAATCCGGTCTTCTCGAGCGAACGCGAACTGCGTGAATTCACCAAGCGACCCGTGCTGGGCAGCCTCCTCAAGGTGGATGACCCGCGGGACCGTGACCTGGAGCGCCAGGACCGCATGAAGCTCGCGGGTGTGATGAGCCTGTTCGTCCTCGCGAATGTGGGATGGGTGGCCTGGATCTCCTTGCGTTCGGCCAGTTAAGGAATAGGTGCCCCCTGATGAACACCATCGAGCAAGCCGCCAAGCGGTTAGCAGAACTCAAACGTGCCGGTTTCGACGTTCCGGTTCCGGAGATCCCGGGTGCCGCTGCGGCGTCGCCTGCACCTGTGGAGGCCCCCGCGGCTGTGCCGGTCGAGGCGCCCGTGCCTGTGGCAGCTGCGGTCGAAACGAAGATCGCGGCCGTCAAGCCTGCGGTCGCCCGTGCGTCCTCGGCCGTCGTGGCGGCTGCGCGCAATGGCGTGGTCGAGGCGCTGACCTCGTCGGGACGCCGGTCGCGCGAGGTGACGCTCGATCTGGCGCGTCTGGAGCGCGAAGGCTATCTGGTGCCTGCCCAGGCCCGGTCGCAACTGGCCGAGCAGATGCGCATCATCAAGCGTCCGCTGCTGGCCAATGCCCGTGGTGAATCGGCGCAGGCGCTGAGCCGGCCGAACCTGATCCAGGTGGTCAGCGCGATGCCGGGCGAGGGCAAGACTTTCTTCGCCATCAATCTGGCGATGAGCATTGCCATGGAAGTCGATCTGTCCGTGCTCCTGGTGGATGCCGACGTGCTGCGTCCGTCCGTGCTGGCGCGCTGCGGCATCGAGCCGGCCCGTGGCCTGATGGACGTGCTGCAGTCGCCCAGCATCGAGCTGCACGACGTGATGCTGCGCACCAACGTCGCCAAGCTGAGCATCCTGCCCGCCGGCACGGCCAACGCCCAGTCGACCGAGCTGCTGGCCAGCGGCGCGATGGAAGCGCTGCTGGATGAGCTGGCATCGAAGTTCTCGGACCGCATCGTCGTCTTTGATGCGCCGCCGCTGATTCCCACGACCGAGTCCCGTGTCCTGGCCTCGCGGGTCGGGCAGGTGGTCATGGTGGTCGAGGCCGGCAAGACCACGCACGCCCAGGTGTCGCAGGCCTACGCCGCGGTGGAGCAGTGTCCTGTGGTGTTGTCGGTGCTGAATCGGGCGCGCGGCAAATCGGGCGAGGCCTATGGCTATTACTACGCCACGTGAGCTGATGCGCACCGGGGTGTCGGCAGCGGTCCTGCTGCTGGCCGGATGGACCGCCCACGGCGATGCGCAGGCCCAGGCGTGGCGCGTCGTCCCCGCTGTCAAGGCCACCGTCACGGCCTCCAGCAATGCCGGCATGCAGGCCGCGGACGCCGCGACCATGGAGACGGTGCTCACCGTGACGCCCCAGGTCCAGCTCCTCGGCACGGGACCCGACTACAAACTGACCGGTACGGTGGCCGCCGACATGGTCCAGTACCTCGGCCGCAGCCGGGCCGACCGCATCCTGCCGCGCGGGCAGGTCGTGCTCAACAGCCGCCTGGTCGATCGCCTGCTGTTCGTGGATGCGGAACTGGGCGCGGACACCACCTCGTCCACGCCGTTCGACATGCTCAGCGATGGCGCCACGTTCTACAACGTCGGCACCAGCACCCGCGAACGGATCAGCCCCTATCTGGACCGGGAACTGTCGCCTTCGTCGCGCATCACCGCGCGCAGCGATCTGGTCTGGACACAGGGCCGCGGCACCTCGACGGTGGCCGCTCTGACCAACAACGCCGATGCACTCGTGCAGACGCATTCCGCCCGCTATGACCTGAGGCCCGAGCCGGCGGGGCTGCGCGGCGAATTGAACTACCAGAACACTGCTTACAGCGACAGCGCTGCCGGTGGCCTGACGCTGCAGACGGCGCGCCTGTCCGCACTCTACGCACCGGACCCGACGCTGACGCTGGGCCTGACGGGCGGTCGTGACGCGGCCCGCTTCACCACCAACAACATCAGCGAAACGCTGCGCGGCGTGTCGATGCGCTGGGCGCCGACCGAGCGCACGCAGTTCGACGTCCTGCTCGAAAAGCGCTTCTTCGGCAACGGCTGGAACGTCAACTTCTCGCACCGCTCGCCCTTCATGGCCGTGTCGGCGGGGCTCGTCCGTCAGGCGACCACCTACGCGGCCCGTCTGGGCGCGCTGCAGGCCGGCGGTGATGTGGCGACCCTGGTCGACTCCATCCTGCAGACCCGCATCCAGGATCCTGGGCTGCGCCAGATCGCGGTCCAGGACCTGATCGCCAAGCGGGGCCTGCCGAACACGCTGACCGGTCCGGTCGATCTGTTCTCGCGCACCGTGCAGTTGCAGCAGGGTGCCAACGTCACGCTGGCCATGCTCGGCGTGCGGCACACGGTGACTGTCCGCCTGTTCCAGACCCGCACGGAAGACCTGCGTGGTCCGAACGAGGACAGCGTCATCGGGCTTGCCAGCGATGCCACGCAACGCGGCGCCACCTTCGGGGTGTCGCGCCGCCTGACGCCGGAAACCACGGCCGACCTGAGCTTCACCCGCACCAAGACCGACGGTCTGGGCCCGAACGTGGCGCTGCACTCGAGCAATTCGATTGTTCGTCTCGGGGCCACGCACAGCCTGTCGCCCCGAACCACGCTGAGCGGCGCCGTGCGCCACCAGACTGGTTCGTCCACGCTCATCGGTGTCAACGCGACGGAGTCTGCCCTCTCGGTCGGCATGTTGCACCGGTTCTGACGGTCACACGATGTACGAATCAGCTTTCGGTTTCAGCGGTCCCCCGTTCCAGCTCAATCCTGATCCGGCCTTCTACTTCAACAGCCGCGGCCACGGTCGGGCGCTGGCCTACCTGCAGTACGGGGTGGCGCAGGGCGAGGGCTTCATCGTCATCACGGGCGAGATCGGCGCAGGCAAGACCACGCTGGTGCGGATGCTGCTCGACGGACTGGACCGGCAGAAAGTGCTGCCGGCGCAGATCGTCAGCACGCAGCTGGAGTCGGGCGAGCTGCTGCAGTCGATCATCACCGCCTTCGGCATTCCCTCGCAGAACAACACGTCCAAGGCGCACCTGATCGCCACGCTCGAAGCCTTCCTGACGGCGCTGGCCGCGCAGGGGCGGCACGCGCTGCTGGTGGTGGATGAAGCGCAGAACCTCGGGCCGCGCGCAGTGGAAGAGCTGCGCATGCTGTCGAATTTCCAGCTTGGCAACCATTCGCTGCTGCAGAGTTTCCTGGTCGGCCAGCCGGAGCTGCGCCGCCTGCTCGAATCGCCGTCGATGGAGCAGTTGCGCCAGCGCGTGACCGCGTCGTGCCACCTCGGGCCGCTGAGCCTGGAGGAGACGCAGGCCTATATCGAGCACCGCCTGCGCCGCGTGGGCTGGACCCAGCACCCGGCGTTTGGTGCCGGTGCCTTCGAGAGCCTGTACCAGTGGTCGGGCGGGGTGCCGCGCCGACTCAACCGGCTGGCCAACCGCGTGCTGCTGGCCGCCTTTCTGGATGGCGCGGACAACATTTCGGCCGACCTGATCGAGCGCACGGCCGGCGAGCTGCGGGCGGAAATCGGGGAGGGTGGTCTGGAAGTGCCGGCGCCGGTGATGGCAACCGTCGAGGCCGCACCTCCTGCGCCGGTTCCCGCTCCTCCTGTGCTTGCGCCGGTTGTGGCGCCCGAGCCGGCACCCACACCCGCTCCTGCACCGGTAGTGGTCGCCCCACCGGTCGCTGCCCCCGTTGTTTCTGAACCGGTTGCAGCGCCGGAGCCGGTGCTGACCTTCATCGACTCCCCGTCCCAGACGGTGCCCGCGCTTGTCGCCGTCGAGGCCCCTGTCGCGGACGAAGCCGACGACACGCCTGTGGAGGCGGCCGAGGTCGCCCTGCCCACCGAGGTGGCCATCGAGCTGGACGCGCAGTCCCAGGCCGCCCTGATGGCGCCCCGCCTGCGCTCGGTGTCGGACGCCGCCGTGAAGGCCGCCCGCGTCCATGCCGCAGGCCGTCTGGCGCAGCGTGACAGCCGGGACAAGGTGTTCTGTCTGGCCGACAGCACCAGCGCCGCGCTGAAGTTCGCCGCACTCGCCCAGGCGATGGCCGAACAGGGACGCTCGCCGCGCATGATGCTGGTCAGTCTGGGCCCCCTGCCGCGGGTCTGGCCCTGGTCCGGCATGGGGCGTGTGCTGCCCGCGATGGAAGTCGGGCTCGATCTGGAATGGTCGGAGGCGGACCTGAACGCCTCGATCGCCAAGATCACGGAAGGCTTCGGGCACTTCGCCGAGGAATACAAGCCGCTGGCCGTGCTCAGCCTGGGCTCGAGCGACGCGATGGTGGCGTGCTGCCTCGCGGCGCAGCAGCGGGGTCTGCCGCTGATTTGCCTGGAAGCCGGCGACCGCATGGCCTCCGCCAGCGAAGGGCTGAACGCCACGCTGATCGAGCAGATGTCCAGTCTGCTGTGCGTGGCCAGTGCACCGTCGCCGCTGCAGTCGCTGGCGCGCCAGGGGATGCGGCCGGAGCGCATCGCCTGTGTGCCCGATCAGCTGAACACGGACGCCGTCGCGGCCGTCTGGCCGGAAGTGATGACCCCGGACCGCGCCTTCCTGCGCAACGGCCTGCCGATGTACCTGGGGCCGACGTGGTCGGTGAACGGCGTGACGGGTACGCCGTACGTGCTGGCCGCCTGCTCGCTGATGGGCTTGCCGGTGGACCGCGTCCAGGTGGTGGTCCGGGCGCTTTCGCAGATCCGTTGCGATGGCAAGGTCATCTGGCTGGTCGATGCACCGACCCAGGCGATGCTGGTCGAGCTGCTGGACGCCGACGCTGCGCTGGCCGAGCGCATCTTCGTCGTGCGCAGCGACGGTCAGCGCCGTGGCGATGCCCGTGCGCGCATGGATGCGGCCCAGGTGCTCTGCCGGGAGGTGTCCTCGCTGCCCGAACAGATCAGCCTGCTGCACGGAGCCCATGGTGCGGTGCTCGACGTGGGTCAGGCGCTGGCGGATGTGGCGAGCGTGCTCGACGTGCCCTTCGTGAGCGTGGACAGTGCACAGGGCCAGGTGCTGCGCCGCAATGGACACGGTGCCGTGCTGGACCAGCGTCCGCTGGACGGCGACGCACTGAACGCCGTGCTGGCCGATGCCCGCACGGCCGCGGTCGATCGTCCGGTGCTGGCCCAGCCCGCGGTCGCCTCGGGGGCGGCAGCCGGCATTGCCGAACACCTGCTGGCCTGGATCGATGCCCGCCAGCAGGCGGCCATGGTCGCCTGACGCAGATCCTGCAGGTCAGTTCAGCAGGGCCTGCGCGAACTCGCGGGCATTGAAGGTCTGCAGGTCTTCGAGCTTCTCGCCCACACCGATGAAGTAGACCGGCACGACCGGCTTGCCCTTGGCGACCCGCTCGCGGCCCCACAGCGCGATGGCGGCCAGCACGCCGCCCTTGGCCGTGCCGTCCAGCTTGGTGACGACCAGTCCGGTCAGCTGGATGGCCTCGTCGAAGGCCTTCACCTGGGTCAGCGCGTTCTGGCCGGTGTTGCCATCGACGACCAGGATCACCTCGTGCGGCGCGCCTTCCATCGAGCGGCCGAGCGAACGGCGGATCTTGCGCAGCTCCTCCATCAGGTGCAACTGCGTGGCCAGACGCCCGGCGGTGTCGGCGATCACGACGTCACAGCCACGCGCCTTGCCCGCGGTCACGGCGTCGAAACACACGGCCGCGGGATCGCCGCCTTCCTGGCTGACGATCTCGACACGGTTGCGGTCCGCCCAGACGGAGAGCTGTTCGCGTGCCGCGGCCCGGAAGGTGTCGGCCGCTGCCAGCAGCACCTTGCAGTCCATGCCGGCCAGGTGGCGGGTCAGCTTGCCGATGCTGGTGGTCTTGCCGGCGCCATTCACGCCGGCGACCATCATCACGGTCGGCTGGGTCGCGCCGATCTGCAGCGGTGCCTCCAGCGGCTGCAGCAACTCGGTCAGTACCTCCATCAGCAGCGCCTTGACGGCGGCGGGGTCGGTGCAACGGGTGTCCTTGACCCGGCGCTTGAGTTCATCGAGCAGGTGTTGCGTGGCGCCGACACCGGCGTCCGCCATGAGCAGGGCGGCTTCCAGCTCTTCATAGAGCGCGTCGTCGATGCGGGTGCCGGTGAAGACCTGGGCGATGCTGGAGCCGGTGCGGGCCAGGCCGGACTTGAGCTTGTTCAGCCAGGAGGAGCGGGCGGGTGTGGCGTCGGGGGCCGGAGCGGCGGTGATGGCGCTCGGCTTCGCGGCAGGGAGGGGGCTCGCCACGGGCGCTTCGGCGGCTGGTGTGGCCGGCGTCTCGGGCGGCGGCGGCGCGGAAAAGAGCTTGCGACGAAGAAAACTGAACATGCGTGTCGATGGTGACGAAAACGACCGGCTGGTCGGCCTTGGATTGTAGGCAGCGTGTCTGACGCAACCCGCCCGCCCGGGGCGGGATGTCTGCATCGCACCACTGAATGGCAGAATCCCCCCGTGTCTACCGCCCCCGCCCGACGCGCCCCTGTGCGCAAACCCTCCGCCGACCATGTGGCTGCCGCCGCACCGGGTGAATTGCGCCTCATCGGAGGCCGCTGGAAGCGCAGCAAGCTGCCGGTGGCCGACCACCCCGGCCTGCGCCCGACCCCGGACCGCGTGCGCGAGACGCTCTTCAACTGGCTAGGCCAGGACCTGGCCGGCTGGCGGGTGCTGGATGCCTTCGCCGGCACCGGCGCGCTGGGCTTCGAGGCCGCGTCGCGAGGTGCCGCCGAGGTGCTGCTCCTTGAGCACGACCAGAAGCTGGCCATCCACCTCCAGACCGCCTGCACGCGCCTTGGCGCCACGATGGTGCGCGTGGTGCGTGCCGAGGCGCTGGGCTGGATGGCGCGCCGCGAGGTGGCCGATCTGGATCTGGTGCTGCTGGATCCGCCCTTCGGCGCCCATGTGTTCGATGCGGCGGTGCGTGCGGCGCTGCCCCTGCTCACCCCCGAGGGCTGGCTCTATCTGGAGGCCGACCGCGCCTTCGACGAGGCGGCTTGCGCGGCCTGGGGCTGCCGCCTGCACCGCCAGGGCCGCGCCGGCATGGTGCATTTCCATTTGCTGCAGCGCAGTGCCCCGCCTGCACCCGACTACACTGGGGCATGAGCCTTGGCCAGTGAGTGCCCCGTGACACCCGAGACTTCGATCAGGAGCCCGTCTTGAACCCCGTGACCCAGGATCTCACCGCGATCTATCCCGGCACCTTCGACCCGATGACCCTCGGTCACCAGGACCTGATGCGCCGCGGCAGTCGCCTCTTCAGCCGCCTGATCCTGGCGGTGGCCGCCGGGCACCACAAGCGCACGATGTTCAGCGTCGAGGAGCGGCTGGAGATTGCCCAGGAACTGGCGCTACCGTACCCGAACGTCGAGGTGATCGCCTTCCGCGGCCTGCTGCGCAACTTCGTCATCGAACACGATGGCAAGGTGGTCGTGCGGGGACTGCGTGCCGTCAGCGACTTCGAATACGAGTTCCAGATGGCCGGCATGAACCGCCAGCTGATGCCGGAAGTCGAGACCCTGTTCCTGACGCCGAGCGACCAGTACCAGTTCATCAGCGGCACCTTCGTGCGCGAGATCGCCGTGCTGGGCGGGGACGTCTCGAAGTTCGTGGCGCCCATGGTGCTGCAGCGCCTGCAGCAGCGCGTCGCGCAAAGCTGAGGGGGAGAGAGACCATGGCCCTGCTCATCACCAGCGAGTGCATCAACTGCGACGTCTGCGAGCCCGAGTGTCCGAACCAGGCGATCTCGATGGGCGAGGAGTTCTACGTCATCGATCCCGAGCGCTGCACCGAGTGTGTCGGCCACTTCGGCGAGCCGCAGTGCGTGCAGGTCTGCCCGGTCGAGTGCATTCCGCTGAACCCGGACCACGTCGAATCCCCGGAGCAGCTGATGGCCAAGTACGAACGGCTGCAGAAGACCGCGCTGCCGCGGCTGGTGGTCGGCTGAGCCTGTTCAGTCTGCGGCCGGCTCGGCTGCGGGGGGCTTGGGCGGGCGGGGCGGCTTCGGGCGCTGTGGCCCGGCGTGCAGCACCATCATGGCCTTGGTCATGTCGCCGGCCAGCAGGGTGTCCAGCGCTTCCATCGAGCGGTCGATGCAGCCTTCGATGGCCTCGCGCTCGGCCGCTGGCGGCTTGCGCAGCACAAAGTCCGCCACCTCGGCGCGCACACCCGGATGCCCGATGCCCAGCCGCAGGCGCCAGAAGGCGGGCGATCCAAGCTGGGCCTGGATGTCCTTGAGGCCGTTGTGCCCGGCCGCGCTCCCACCCTGCTTGAGCTTCATCTGGCCGGGCAGCAGGTCGAGTTCGTCGTGCACGACCAGGATCTCTTCCGGGGCGATCTTGAAGAACCGCGCCAGCGGAGCCACCGACTTGCCCGACAGGTTCATGTAGGTCATCGGCGTGATGAGCCAGATCGGCCCGTCCGGGCGGTTCACGCGCGCCACCAGGCCGTGGTAGGCCCGGTCGGCCTGCAGATGGGCGCCCAGGCGGCGTGCGGCCGCGTCGATCCACCAGAAACCGGCGTTGTGCCGCGTGGATTCATATTCAGGGCCCGGATTGCCCAGGCCGACGAGCAGACGGATCATGTGCGACTCCCAGAACAAAAAAACCCCGCCGGGGCGGGGTTTGCGGGGCGGGGCAGATTACTTCTTGCCCTTCTTGCCCTTGACCGGTGCCGGAGCGACCGCGGCGACGATGACTTCCTCGACGATGGCCACGGGCGTGGCGATGACCGGGTTCTTGAAGCCGTGGGTCAGCACCACGACGCCATTCGGCAGCGTCAGGTCATTGACGTGCAGCGACTTGCCCAGCGTCATGCCAGCCAGATCGACCGTCAGGAATTCCGGCAGCTGCTCGGCCAGGCATTCGATGTGCAGTTCCGACACCACGTGGGTGATGGTGCACTTCTCGAGCTTGACGGCCGGCGAGTCGGCTTCGTTGACGAAGTGCAGCGGCACCTTCTTGCGCAGGCGGGTGGTGGCGTCCACGCGCTGGAAGTCAGCGTGCAGCACCAGCGGCTTGAACGGGTGCATCTGCAGCGCGCGCAGCACGACCTTGGTGGTCTCGCCGCCGAGTTCCATCTCCAGCACGGACGAATGGAACACTTCCTTCTTCAGGGCGTGGAACAGGGCGTTGTGATCGAGTTCGATCTGGGCCGGCGTGGCGGTGCCGCCGTAGACGATGGCGGGTACCTTGCCGGCGATGCGCAGGCGGCGGCTCGCTCCGGTCCCCTGCAGCTCGCGCGTGAATGCGACGAATTTCATGTGGTTTCTCCAAAAGAGGAAGGTGCCCGCGACCAGGCACCCGGGGTAATGCAGATCAGAAGTTGTTGTTCTGTTCTGCGAAGAGGGAGGTCACCGACTCGCCGTCGGAAATCCGGCGGATGGTCTCGGCGAACAGGAAGGCCACCGACAGCTGGCGGATCTTCTTGCAGTCCTTGGCGGGGCCGCTCAGCGGGATCGTGTTGGTGATCACCACTTCGTCGAGCTGCGACTTGCTGATGCGCTCCACGGCCGGGCCGGACAGGATGGGGTGCGTGCAATACGCGAACACGCTCTTGGCGCCGCGCTCCTTGAGCACCTCGGCCGCCTTCACCAGCGTGCCGGCGGTGTCGATCATGTCGTCCATGATCACGCAGTTGCGCTTGTCGATCTCGCCGATGACGTGCATCACTTCCGACACGTTCGCCTGCGGACGGCGCTTGTCGATGATCGCCAGGTCGCAGTTGAGCTGCTTGGCCAGCGCGCGGGCGCGCACCACGCCGCCGACGTCCGGCGACACGACGACCAGATCGTCGTAGCGCTTGCTCTTCAGGTCGGTCAGCAGCACCGGCGAGGCGTAGATGTTGTCGACCGGGATGTCGAAGAAGCCCTGGATCTGGTCAGCGTGCAGATCCATGGTCAGCAGGCGGTTGACGCCAGCGGCTTCGAGCATGTTGGCCACGACCTTGGCGCTGATCGGCACACGCGTCGAGCGCGGGCGGCGGTCCTGGCGGGCGTAGCCGTAGTAGGGGATCACGGCGGTGATGCGGCGGGCCGAGGCGCGCTTGAGTGCATCGACCATCAGCAGCAGCTCCATCAGGTGCTCGTTGGTCGGGGCGCAGGTTGGCTGCACCACGAACACGTCACGTGCACGCACGTTCTGCTGGATTTCGATCGTCACTTCGCCGTCGGAGAAGTGGCCCACGGCGGCCTTGCCCAGTTCGATGCCCAGATCGGTAGCGATCTCGTGGGCGAGGACAGGGTTGGCGTTGCCGGTGAAAAGGACTGTATTGGAGAGCATGCTCGGTGCCCGCTTGGGGACTTTTACGTGCCATCAAGAAACAAGCGCCTCACCGGAAGCCGGCGGGCGCTTGATGGATGGTTTGGCAGGGGAGGAAGGACTCGAACCCTCGCATGTCGGAATCAAAATCCGATGCCTTGACCAACTTGGCGACTCCCCTACACAGGACACTTCTTGCGAAGCACCCGAAATCTTGTCTTCAGTCTGCGCACCAACCCAACAGCGGGTGACATGCAAGACTGTTGCAGTACCTTGCTATCCAATCAGAACCCGGTTCAACCAAACTCCGGACCCACTCGATCGGTGGCAGCGCACTGCTTTCCTGCTGAATGGTGTCACAGGGCGCAAACACTGCGCTTCCTGATCCGCTCATTCTGCTGAGCCCGAAATTCTGCTTGAGAATTTCAAGTCCGTCAACAACTTGTGGGCTGTACGCCTCGGCGCTGGCCTGCAAATCGTTTTTTCCGAAGGACTTTGCCTGTGCAAGAAAGACCGCTATTGTGGTTCGCGGCGTATCTCGTGTCAAGAGGGGACTGGAAAATATCGCAGACGTCGGCACAGCCACCGGGGGTTTGAGGACCGCGTAGGCGGCCGGCGGCAGATCGATTGGCGTGAGTTGCTCGCCGATGCCTTCGACCCAGGCGTTGTGTCCGCCGATGAAGAAGGGCACGTCCGCGCCCAGTGTCAGACCGAGCTGGAGCAGCCGGGAGCGTGGCCAGTGCAGCCCCCACAGCCGGTTCAGCGCGATCAGCGTGGTGGCCGCATCGGAGCTGCCGCCGCCGAGTCCGGCACCCCACGGCACCTGCTTGTCGATGGCGATGTGCGCCCCCAGCGTGCTGCCGCTGGCCGCCTGCAGCGCCCGGGCCGCCCGGGTGCAGAGATCGTCTTCGGGCAGGGCCGGGCCGAGATCCTCCCGGCTGATTTGCCCGTCGGCGCGCCGCTCCACATGCAGCGTGTCGCACCAGTCGATCAGCGTGAAGACCGACTGCAGCAGGTGGTAGCCGTCCGGACGGCGGCCGACGACGTGCAGGAACAGGTTGAGCTTGGCCGGCGCGGGCAGGTCGTACAGGGCGGACAGGGGCATGCGCGAACAGTGGAAGAGAAGCGGCGAAGGGGCGGGGGGCTCAGGGCGTGTCGAGCTTGATGCGCACGGTCAGCGTGGGGGCGGGCAGTCGCCGCTGGGCCACGATCACGCCGTCGCTGATGCGGGCGGTCTGGACGTTCCAGCCGAGTTGCCGGAACCCGGCCCCGCCCTCGGTGTCCGACAGCGCCCGGCTCGGCATGGCTTGCCACGGCCGGCCAGCCATCCAGTCGAACAGGGCGGCCAGCGGCACGGCCTCGCCCAGCATCTCTTCGGCGAGGGCGTCCAGATTGTCGAAGCGGCGTTCGCCGTCCGCGCTCTGCCACAGCACCGAACCCGGTTGCCAGACCGCGCGGCCGACTTGCGTGCCGATCGGGCTGATCAGCGCGAGCTGCCCCCGGACATCGCTGCCCTGCAGGTCGAATCCGGCGCTGAACGAGCGCGCGTCATCGCCGTCGACCTTCACGGCCAGCCGGCCAGCGTAGCTGCGCGCCAGCGGATCCGGCGTGGCAGCGGGGGGTGTGACCGTGGCGCAGCCGGCCAGTGTTGACAGCGCCAGGGCCGCTGCGAGCCAGTGCCGTCGGTTCAAAGTGCCACCTTCAGGCGCTTGAGCGTCTCGGCCAGCACTTCATTGCTGGCATCCCGTGCGCGGGCTTCCTGCCAGACCTTGCGGGCATCGTCCTGGCGGCCCATCGTCCACAGCACCTCGCCCAGGTGGGCGCCGATCTCCACGTCCGGCCGTTGCCGGTAGGCGTCGCCCAGCAGGCGGGCGGCTTCCTCCGGGCGGCCCAGGCGGAACTCGACCCAGCCCAGGCTGTCGGTGATGAAAGGATCGCCGGGCGTGAACGACAGGGCCTTCTCGATCAGCGTGCGGGCTTCGGGCAGGCGCAGGTTGCGATCGGCCAGGCTGTAGCCGAGGGCGTTGTAGGCGTGCTGCTGGTCGGGCTTGATCTGGATGACCCGGCGCAGCAGTGTTTCCATCTCGTCAAAGCGCAGCAGCTTCTCGGCCAGCAGGGCCTGTTCGTAGAGCAGGTCGGTGTCGTCGGGGATCTGGGCGTTGGCTTGGGCCAGCAGGGTGTAGGCCGCTGTCCACTCCTTGGCGTCGCGCAGCAGCTGGGCCTCGGCCATGAAGCGGGTGCGTTTTTCTTCCGCCGTGCCCGCGGGCAGCTGCTGGAGCAGGGCACGCGCCTGCGGCAGCTGGCCCTGGCGCATCAGCAGGGACGCCCGGCGCTGCAGCACGCTGGGCACGTCGGCGGCGCTCGACCGGCTGGCCAGCTTCTCGAGCCAGACCAGCGCGCCGGGATAGTCCTTGAGCTGCTCGGCCGCCTGCGAAAGCATCAGGTAGGCCTGGGCCAGCTCCTGGTTCTCGCTGCGCTGCAGAACGGTCCGGGTCTCGCCGTCCGGTCTGTCCGGCATGTCCTCGTCTTCGGCGGTGCTGGCCATCGGCGGCGTCTGCACGGCCACCAGTTCCGTTTCCTTGAGCGACAGGAACTGCTTCAGCGACGTCTGGGCCGCCGCGGGCTGGCCGAGTTCAATCTGCAGCGCCCCCTGCATCAGCCAGCCGGTGGCCAGTTCGGGCTCGCTCGCGGTGAGCTTGCGGACTTCGACCAGGGCCTCCGCGTAGTGCTGCGAGGTCGTGAGTCGCCGGACATAGGCCGCGCGCACGCCGCCCGCGGATTTTGGTGTCGCCAGGTAGTCGGTGACGAGCACTTCGGCCGCGGGCGTGTCTTTCATCAGCTCCAGCGCGATGAGCGCGGTGGGCTGGTAGCTGCGGTCGAGTGCGTGGGCCTCGCGCGCCAGCGCCAGGCTGCGGTCGCGCTTGCCCGCGGTCAGCCAAGCACCGGATGTTGCTCCAAGAGCGGCGAGCCGGGTCGCCGGCTTGGCGCGCCAGGGCTTGAGCGCCTCCTCGATGGCCTGTGCGGCGTCCTCCGGCTTTTCGCCGCTGAGCACCAGCCGCGGCAGGCTGGCGATGGCACCGGACTGCTCGGCCACTGGCGTCAGCTCGATGAAGGTGTGCAGCGGCTCCCGGGCGTCCTGGTAGCGGCCGAGCGCCATCAGCATCTGGGTCTCGATCTCGGCGGCGTCGCGGGACTTCGGCACGTTCTGGCGCCAGGCCTTGAGGGCGTCGACCGCCTGCTCGCCAGCGCGGGCGCTGATGGCGATGTCGACTGCGCGCCGGAACAGCGCCTCCTCCCGGCTGCGCTTGGCCGCTTCGAGCATCACCTGGAAGGCCAGGCCGGCGTCTCCCTGGCGCAGCTCCAGCTCGCTGACCAGCAGCTGGTAGAACAGCACGCCGTCCATCGCCGAGCGGGTCACGGCCTCGGTGGCCGGCGGCGTGGCGGGCTTCGTCGTCTGGGCCATGCCCAGTGCGGGATTCAGTCCGAGCGCGACCAGCAACGCGAGCCATCGCCGGGCGGGGCGGCGGGCAGACCGGGTGCGGTCCGCGCGGATGGGGCATGCGGCGAAGTGCTGTGGCATCGAGATGGGCTCCGTGGTGCAGGCCATTCTAGGCGGGCGCAGGGCGGCTGTTCGGGCGCTCCGATAATGCCGCCATGCCCGAGTTGCCTGAAGTCGAAATCACCCGCCTGAGCCTGAGCCACCGGATCGAGGGCGCGCGCGTGCGGTCCGCCAGACTGGGCAAACCGCTGCGCTGGCCGCTGGGCGTGGCCCCCGAACGGCTCGCGGGCCGGACCGTCGGGCCGCTGACGCGC
Organism: uncultured Sphaerotilus sp.; assembly: GCF_963924895.1. NCBI lineage: Bacteria > Pseudomonadati > Pseudomonadota > Betaproteobacteria > Burkholderiales > Sphaerotilaceae > Sphaerotilus > uncultured Sphaerotilus sp. Next base: position 19,475 of record NZ_CAWURG010000028.1, on the reverse strand, counting down.
CGCGGCAAGTACCTGTGGATGCCCCTCGATCCGGCGCCGGGTGCGGCACCGGAGCCAGGTGGCGTGCTGCTGCACCTCGGCATGTCGGGATCGCTCCGCTTCGAGGCGAGCCTGCCGCCGCCGGGGCCGCACGACCACTTCGAGCTGGACACCGACCGCGGCCTGCTGCGGCTCACCGATCCGCGCCGCTTTGGCGCCGTGGTCTGGTCCGAGGGTCTGGACCGCGCGCCAGCGGCGACCCTGCTGGCCCGGCTGGGCGTCGAGCCGCTGGAGCGGGCGTTCTCCGCCTCGGTGCTGCACGAGGCGCTGCGCGGGCGGCGCGTGGCGATCAAGCAGGCGCTGCTGGCGGGCGATGTGGTGGTCGGCGTGGGCAACATCTACTGCTCCGAAGCCCTGTTCGAGGCGGGCATCGATCCGCAGACCCCCGCGCAGCAGCTTGGCCCCGAACGCTGCGCGCGCCTGGTGACCGCCGTGCAGGACGTCTTGCGCCGCGCGCTGGCTGCGGGCGGCTCGACGCTGCGCGATTTCCGCGACGCACACGGCATGGGCGGCGCCTTCCAGTCGCAGGCCTGTGTCTACGACCGGGCGGGCTTGCCCTGCCTGCGCTGCGGCACGCCAATCCGCCGCATCGTGCAAGGACAACGGGCAACCTATTTCTGTCCGGTCTGCCAGCGTTCCTGAGACAGGCGCTGCGCTACCATGCCCGCTGACCTTTTGCGGACGCAGGCAACGGCACAGCGATGAGCGAGCACCCCCACGATCTGAACAGCACCCCGCCGACCCTGGTCGAATCCGTTCTCGCCGAAGCGAGCAGCGGTTCGGTCCAGGAGCCGTTTGTCCGTAGCCTCGACGCACTCGGGGTCTGGCGTGTCACGCTGGAAGAGCGGGTGCGCGATCTGGTGCGCTTCCTGCGCGAACAGAGCCTGCTGGACGAGGGCGCGGGCGACCTGCTCGACTCGCTGCGCCAGCGGCTGGCGAGCGAAAAGCTCGTGGTGGCCTTTGTCGCCGAGTTCTCGCGCGGCAAGTCCGAGCTGATCAACGCCATCTTCTTCGCCGACGCCGGCCGGCGCATCATGCCGGCCTCGCCGGGGCGCACCACCATGTGCCCGGTCGAGCTGGGCTGGGATCCGGAAGACCCCCCGGGCCTGTCGCTGCTGCCGATCGAGACGCGGCTCGACGGCGCCTCGCTGGCCGAGCTGCGCGGACAGCCGCGGCTCTGGCACCGCCAGTCCATCGACGTGTCCGACCCGGCGTCGTTCGCGCATGCGCTGAATGCGGTCAAGGGCGTGCGGGCCGCCACGGTCGACGAGGCCCGCCAGCTCGGGTTCTGGGACGACGAACAGCCGGCCGACAACCCGCCGATGCTGGACGACGGCCAGGTCGAGATCCCGCTGTGGCGCCACGCCGTCATCAACGTGCCGCATCCGCTGCTCAAGCGCGGGCTGGTCGTGCTCGACACGCCGGGCCTGAACGCGATCGGCGCCGAGCCCGAGCTGACGGTGGGCCTGCTGCCGAGCGCGCACGTCGTCGTGTTCGTGCTGGGGGCGGACACCGGCGTGACCAAGTCCGACCTGGAGATCTGGCGCGACCACCTGGCCTCGCAGTCCCTGACCCGCTACGTCGTGCTGAACAAGATCGACGCGCTGGTCGATCCCCTGTCGTCCACCGAAGAGAACGAGGCCCAGATCACCCAGCAGTGCGTGCAGGTGTCGCGCACGCTGGAGATGCCGATGGGGCGGGTGTTTCCGCTGTCGGCGCGGCAGGCGCTGGAGGCGCGGGTCGAGGGCAATGCCCAATTGCTCGTCGACAGCCGCCTGCTGGCGCTGGAGCAGGCGCTGGCGCAGGAGCTGCTGCCGCAGCGCCGTGCGGTCTTCGAGCAGCTCACGCTGGAAGCGCTGGCGGTGGTGCAGCAGCAGACCTCGCGCAACCTCACCGACCTGCGCCGCCACCTGACCGAGCAGCTGCACGAGCTGCGCGGCCTGCGTGGTCGCAACAGCGGCAAGGTGGCGCTCATGCTGCAGCGCGTCGGCGCCGAGACGGTCGAGTTCGAGCGCTGCACGACGCAGATCCAGGCCTTGCGCACGGTGCATTCGCGCACGCTGCGCAGCGTGCTGAACGGCGTGTCCGGCGAGCCGCTGCGTGCGCTGGTGGACGGCATGGTCCGCTCGATCCGCGAGTCCTTCCTCAAGCTGGGCGCGCGGCGTTCGTTCGTGCAGCTCTTCGCCGACCTGCGGCTGGCGCTCGACACTGCGCAGAAGGATGCGCAGGACCTGCGCGACCTGCTCGCCGGCTCGTTCGCCCGCCTCAACGCCGAATATGGCTTCAGCCTGGCCACGCCCTCGGCGCCGGAGCTGTCGCGCTTCCGCGATGACCTGGCGCTGATCGAGCGCAACTACGTGCAGTACCTCGGCCTGAGCCAGGCGATGCGGCTGGCCCAGCCCCGCTTCCTGGAGCAGTTCCGCCGCATGCTGATGTCGCGGCTGCGCGTCGTGTTCGAGAGTGCCGCCAGCGAGATCGAGCTGTGGAGCCGCACGACCTCGGCGCAGGTCGATGCCCAGCTGCGCGAGCGCCGCAAGGCCTTCAAGCGCCGGCGCGAGTCGCTGGAGCGCATCCGCACGGCCGCCAGCGATCTGGAGGCGCGCCTGCTGGAGATCGAGGCGCAGGACCAGCGGCTGGCCTCGATCGAGGTGCGGCTGCACGCGCTGTTCGAACGCAGCCGCCGCGCCGCCACCCGCCACGAGATGGGGCTGTCCAGCGACTTCGGGCAATTCCAGTCGTCCCTGCAGGCCACCTTGCCTGCGCCGGCCGCCACGTCGGCATGAGCCAGCTCGCCGACGCGCTGGTCACCTGGCAGCGCACCCACGGCCGCCACGCGCTGCCGTGGCAGAACACCCGCGATCCCTACCGCGTCTGGCTGTCGGAGATCATGCTGCAGCAGACGCAGGTGGCGGCCGTGCTGCGCTACTACGCACGCTTCCTGGAACGTTTCCCCGATGTCGCCACGCTGGCCGCCGCGCCGCTGGACGACGTGCTGGCGCTGTGGAGCGGCCTGGGCTACTACAGCCGCGCCCGCAACCTGCACCGCTGCGCGCAGACCGTGGTGAACGTGCACGGCGGTGCCTTTCCACCGAGTGCGGCGGTGCTGGCCGAGCTGCCCGGCATCGGGCGCTCGACCGCGGCGGCGATCGCCGCGTTCTGCCACGAGGAGCGGGTCTCCATCCTCGACGGCAACGTCAAGCGCGTGCTGACCCGCGTGCTGGCCTTCGACGGCGATCTGGCCCAGCAGGCGCAGGAGCGTGTCCTGTGGCAGCGCGCCACCGACCTGCTGCCCACCGACCGCACCGACATGCCGGCCTACACGCAGGGCCTGATGGACCTCGGGGCCACCGTCTGCGCGCTGCGCCAGCCGGATTGCCTGCTCTGCCCGCTGTCGGGGCTGTGTGCGGCGCGTGCGTCCGGCCGGATGACGGACTACCCGGTGCGCACCCGCAAGCTCAAGCGCTCGCGCCGCGAGAACTGGTGTTTCTGGCTGCAGACCGCCGACGCGGTGTGGCTGCAGCAGCGCCCGGACAGCGGCATCTGGGCCGGGCTGTGGTCGCTGCCGATGTTCGACGATGCCGAGGCGCTGCGGGCGGTGGCGGGAGCCGCAGCGGCGCGCGTGGTCGCGCTACCCGGCTTCGTCCATGTGCTCACCCACCTCGACTGGACGCTGCACCCGCAGCGGCTCGACCTCGCCACGCCCGAGGCGGACGTGGTCGCGGCGGGGCTGGGCGACGGGCGCTGGTGGCCGCTGGACCAGCTCGACCGCATCGGGCTGCCGGCGCCGTTCAGCCGGCTGCTGCTCAGTCGCTGACGATGCCGTGGCGGCGCAGGAAGCCGTCCACCAGCTGCAGCCGCGCGTGCGGGTCCGGCAGCATCATCAGCTTGTGGCGGGTCGGCAGCGGGATCGGCAGGATCTCGCACCAGCGGTTGGCCACCCAGCCGGCATCGTCCATCGCATGCGGGGCCAGGAAGGGCGTCTGGTCGCGCCCCTGCAGGGTGTCGATGGCCCGCTGCAGGGCGGTGACACTGGCCTGAAAATCAGGCCGCGGCGGCTCGACCGGATCGGCGGCCTGCAGCACCGCGTCCGCGCGCCACAGGCCGTCGGGCGCCTGGTGCACCTGCGAGACCGTGAAACGCTGCAGACCGCGGCAGCGGATCTGCAGGATGCCCGCCTGCGGGCTGTCGCAGTCGATCAGCTCGGCCAGACAGCCTTCATGCTCGAAGCGGACCGCCTCCTCGGCCGCGCCCTGGATCTCCGCGCCCTGGCGCAGGGTCACGACGCCGAAGGGCGCGCCGCTGCGCAGGCAGTGCGTGATCAGGTCGAGGTAGCGCGCCTCGAAGATCTTCAGCGCCAGCAGGCCTTGCGGAAACAGCACCGTGCCGAGCGGAAACAGCGGCAGGTGCGGCAGCAGATCACCGAAGGCCCCGCGCACAGCGGCCGCCGAAGCAGGGCTGCGCACCGGGCGTTCGGGGGCGGGTGGCTGGGTCATTGGTGTGCCGCGGCCTCGCGGGCCTCGATCTCGCGGTGCCGGATCAGGGTGGGAATGCGCTCGCGGAAGCGCGCGGCGAGCTGCTCGGCCGAGTACACCGAGCGGTGCTGTCCGCCGGTGCAGCCGATCGCCACCGTCAGGTAGCTGCGCTGGTCCTGCTCGTAGGCGGGCAGCCAGCGGGCGAGGAAGCCTTCGATCTGCGCCAGCATCTCGGCCACCTCGGGCTGGGCGCGCAGGAAGTCGATCACGCCGGCGTCGCGGCCGTTCAGCGCGCGCAGCTCGCGCACGTAATGCGGGTTCGGCAGCACGCGCAGGTCGAACACCAGATCGGCGTCCCGCGGCACGCCGTGCTTGAACGCGAACGATTCGAACACCAGCGTCAGCGACGAGTGCGCCGCGCCGACCAGCTGCCGCACCCACGAGCGCAGCTGCGTCGGGCGCAGATCGCTGGTGTCGATCACGGTGCTGATCTCGCGCAGCAGGCTGAGCATCTCGCGCTCGCGCTCGATCGCCTCGCCCAGCGCCGAGCGGGAGTGGCCGTGGTCATCGTCCTCGGCCGACAGCGGGTGGCGGCGGCGCGTCTCGGAGAAGCGCCGCACCAGCGTCTCGGTGCGCGAATCCAGGAAGATCGGCAGCACCGGCGTGCCTTCGCGGCGCAGGGCGTCGATCACCGGCAGCAGCTTGGGCAGCGACGAGGCGGTGCGCACGTCCGCCGCGATCGCCAGCCGGCGCGTGGGGAACTTGCGCTCGAGCCGGATGAAGTCGTGCAGCAGCTCGGGGGGCAGGTTGTCCACGCAGAAGTAGCCGGCGTCCTCCAGTGCATTGAGCGCCACGGATTTGCCCGAGCCGGAAATGCCCGAGATCAGGACCACCGGCGGAATCTTCTCTGGCGCTGGAGTGGCAGGGCTGCTGTCGTGGTTGGGCATGGTCAGGCAACGGTGTTGGTCTTGGAGTTCGGGAAGCGGGAGTCCACGGCGGCGAGCATCTCACGGGCGTGGGCCAGTCCGGCGTCCGAGCGGGTTTGTCCGCCCAACATGCGGGCAATTTCGCCGATGCGCTGGCCGGCATCCAGCGTTCGGATGTCGCTGCGGGTGCGGCCGCCCTCGCTGGCCTTGCTGACGAGCAGGTGCGTGTCGGCACAGGCGGCCACCTGGGGCAGGTGGGTCACGGCCAGCACCTGCCGCTCGCTGCCCAGCCGGCGCATCAGCCGTCCCACCGTGTCCGCCACCGCGCCGCCCACGCCCGAATCCACCTCGTCAAAGATCAGCGTGGCCGCGCCCGTGCCGCGCGCCTGGCGCTGCTGGCTGGTGGTGACGGCAATCGCCAGCGCGATCCGCGACAGCTCGCCGCCCGAGGCGACCTTGCCCAGCGGCCGCGGCGTGCTGCCCGCATGGCCGGCGACGAGGAACTCGGCCGACTCCAGTCCGTGCGACTGCGGCTCCGGCAGCGGCTCCAGCGCGATCTCGAAACGCCCGCCCGCCATGCCCAGCGCCTGCATCGCGGTGGTGACGGCGGCGGCCAGCGTCGGCGCGGCCCGGTGGCGCGCGGCCGAGACCCGGCTGGCGGCGGCCAGGTAGAGCTGCCACGCGGCTTCGGCCTGCTGCTGCAGCGCATCGAGGTCGGCGGTGGCGTCGATTTCCTGCAACTGCGCGCGCCACTGCGCCAGCACCGCCGGCAATTCTTCCGGCATGCGCCGGTAGCGCCGCGCCAGCCCGACCCAGGACGACAGCCGGGCGTCGAGTTCGTCGAGCCGGTCGGGGTCGAGTTCGGTGCGGCGCAGCAGGGCGTTGAGGCTGTGCGCAGCGTCGGCGAGCTGGGCCTGGGCGCTCTGCAGCACCTCGATGACATCCTGCAGCTCGGGCGCGTAGCCGCTGACCTCGCTGAGCGTGTCCAGCGCGCGGCCGGTGAGCGTGTCGGCGCTGGCCTCGCCCTCGCTGGTGGCCTCGATCGCCGTGCGCAGCGCGTCGAGGATGGCCTGCGCGTGCGCGAGCCGCTGGTGCTCGGCGTTCAGCTCGGCCCACTCGTGGTCGCCGGGCGCGAGCTTGTCGACCTCGCCGATCTGCCAGGCCAGCCGTTCGCGCTCCAGCGCCCGCTCGGCGCCCTGCTGGCGGGCGGTGTCGAGCCGGGCCTGCTGGGCGCGCCACTGCTGCCAGGCCTCGGTCATGTGGCGCGGGTCGATCGCGGCGTAGTCGTCCAGCAGCGCGCGCACGGAAGCGGGCCGCGTCAGGCTCTGCCAGGCGTGCTGGCCGTGGATGTCGACCAGGTGCTCGCCGACCTCCTTGAGCTGGCCGACCGTCGCCGGGCTGCCGTTGATCCAGGCGCGGCTCTTGCCCTGCGCGTCCACGGTGCGGCGCAGCAGCAGGGTGGTGGGCGCGTCCTCCTGGGCCTCCAAGCCGGCCTCGTCCAGCCAGGCGGTGAGTGCGGCAGGAATTGGCTCGAACTCGGCGCTGATCTCCGCCCGCGTCTCGCCTTCGCGCACCACACCGGCGTCGCCGCGGCCGCCCAGCGCCAGCTGCAGCGCGTCGACGAGGATGGACTTGCCAGCGCCCGTCTCGCCGGTCAGCACGGCGAACCCGGGTTGAAATTCCACCTCCAGCCGGCTGACGATCACGAAGTGGCGCAGGGACAGCCGTCGCAGCATCAGTGGCCTCCGTCGCCGGGGACGACGCCTTCGTTCCAGTGCAGCTTGTGGCGCAGCGTGCCGTAGTAGTTCCAGCCGCGCGGGTGCAGGAAGCGCACGCGGTGTTCCGAGCGCTTCACGATGATCCGGTCGCCGTGCAGCAGGCTCGCCAGCGACTGCATGTCGAAGTTCACCGAGGGCTCGCGTGCCGAGACGATCTCGATGCTGATCTCGCCCGAGTCCGGCAGCACGATCGGTCGGTTCGACAGCATGTGCGGTGCGATCGGCACCATCAGCCAGCCGGCCACGCCCGGGTGCAGGATCGGCCCGCCCGCCGACAGCGCATACGCCGTCGAGCCGGTCGGCGAGGACACGATCAGCCCGTCGGCGCGGAAGTTGGCGACGAACTGGCCGTCCACCTCGACGCGCAGCTCCAGCATCGAGGTCGTGCCGCTGCGCAGCACCACATCGTTCATGGCGACCGCCGAGTAGATCGCCTCGCCACCGCGCACCACGCGGCCGTCGAGCATCGCGCGGTGCTCCTCCTCGTAGTCGCCGGCCAGCATCGCGCGCAGCGCCTGCGTCACGCGGGCCACGGGGATGTCGGTGATGAAGCCCAGCCGGCCCTGGTTGATGCCCACCATCGGCACGCCGTAGCGCGCCAGCGTGCGGGCGATGCCGAGCATGGTGCCGTCGCCGCCGACGACGATGGCCAGGTCGCAGTGCCGGCCCAGTTCGTCGGGCGTGAGCATGGGGTAGCCGGTCAGGCCGGTGTTGAGCGCCGTGTCGGCTTCGATCGACACCTCCAGCCCGCGCCGGGTGAGCAGGTGGGCGATCTCTTCCAGCAGCGGGCGCATGCCCTGGGCCTGGTACTTGCCGATGAGCGCGGCGTGTCGGAATCGGCTGGTCATGGAGAAATTACACCACAGGCGTTTGACGGCTCCCCGAGGGCCGAACCCACCCGGGTACCCTCGCGAACTCTACAATCGGTTTCATGATGGATGACCGCGCGAAGATGCTCCTGAAGACGCTCGTCGAGCGCTATATCGCCGATGGGCAGCCGGTGGGGTCGCGCACGTTGTCGAAGACCTCGGGGCTGGAGCTGTCGCCCGCCACGATCCGCAACGTGATGGCCGATCTGGAGGAACTCGGCCTCATCGCCAGCCCGCACACCTCGGCTGGCCGCATCCCCACCGCCCGCGGCTACCGCGTCTTCGTCGACACGATGCTCACCTCGCGCCCGCCGCAGCGTTTCGAGGACTCGTCGATGGCCCCGCTGATCGAGCCGCTGCAGCCTGACCAGCCCAAGCGCGTCATCGCCAGCGCGGCGCACCTGCTGTCCAACCTGTCGAGCTTCGTCGGCGTCATCACCGCGCCGCGCAAGACCAGCGTGTTCCGCCACATGGAGTTCCTGCGGCTTGGCGAGCGCCGGGTGCTGCTGATCCTGGTCTCGCCGGACGGTGACGTGCAGAACCGCGTGCTCTTCACGGTGCACGACTACACCCAGAGCCAGCTCGTCGAGGCCACCAACTACCTCAACACCCACTACGCCGGCCGCAGCATCGAGGACGTGCGCGAAGGGCTGAAGCACGAGGTCGACGCCCTGCGCGGCGAGATCGCCACGCTGATGCAGGCGGCGGTGCAGGCCGGCAGCGAGGCCGCCAGCGACGACTCGGCCCGCGTCGTCGTCTCGGGCGAGCGCAAGCTGCTGCAGGTCAGCGACTTCGGCAGCGACCTCGGCTCGCTGCGCAAGATGTTCGACCTGTTCGAGCAGAAGACGCAACTCATGCGCCTGCTTGACGGATCGAGCCGCGCCGAGGGCGTGCGCATCTACATCGGCGGCGAGAGCGGGCTGGTGCCGATCGAGGACCTGTCGGTGGTGTCGGCGCCCTATGAGGTCGACGGGCAGGTGGTCGGCACGCTGGGCGTCATCGGCCCGACGCGCATGGCCTACGACCGGATGATCCAGATCGTCGACATCACCTCCCGGCTGGTCGGCAATGCGCTGAGCCAGAAGTAGGGTGGGAGTTGGGTGGAAATGAAAAGACCCTACAATCGCGGTCCTTCCTCCGGGGGCCGTTAGCTCAGTTGGTTAGAGCAGAGGACTCATAATCCTTTGGTCGTAGGTTCAAGTCCTACACGGCCTACCAATTCCACCCATCGTCAGAAGTGCTCCGCCGGCTTGCGCCCCTCGATGGCCATGCGGGCGATGAAGCCAGAACGGGTTTCACCGGCACGGCGCGCCAGGTCGTCCAGTCGGTGCAGCACGCGGCGCGGAAGACTGATGTTCACCCGCTCCACGGTGTCATCCAGCATGGCGGGGTCCACCTTCACCAGCGCCCACCAGCCATCGAACTCGGGATGCGCCGCGCGCAGGGACTCGATGCCGGACGGCTTCGGGATGCTTTCGCCGGCATCGATCGTGACTTCCACCCATGCCGTGATCGCCTCTTCGGCTTGGATCATGGCCTCTTCCAGCGTGTCACCCGCAGAGAAGCAGCCCGGCAGGTCCGGCACCACGACACCCCACGCGGTCGTGTCGGTGCCGGGTTCGATGGCAATGGGATAGCGCATGGTGGTTCCCTCTCAGATGCCGGCCAGTTGCCGGATGGACTTCACAAGGCCGATGCCCAAATCCTTCTTCGGGTGCGGCACGACAACGGTTCCGGGTCGGCCTGGATGCTTGAAGATGTGGTGCGAACCGGTCACGCGGTCAAGCGCTCAGCCAGCACGCTGCAGGTCACGTACCAGGTTGGCGCTTTTCATTTTTGTACGCCATACATCGAAATGTGTGGCATCAAGCGCGTGGCGCAGGGGAGACCCACCTCAGTTGGCGGTGGGGATGGTCAGGTAGACATCTGCTCGATCCGCACCACAGCCCGGCATCCAAGCGCCTGGGCGTACCGTTGCACCGTGCGCAGGGACGGCGGGCGCTTGCCGCTTTCCATGCGGGCAATCGTGCTTTGCGTGGTCCCCATGCGTTCGGCTACCTGTTGTTGCGTCAAGCCAGCGCGGGCACGGGCGGCCACCAGTTCGCGGGCCGTCTCGAACTCGGGCGCCAGGGCGTCATAGGCGGCGCGGGTCGCCGGGTCTGCCAGCAGTTCGGCCTTGAGGTCGTTCAGGGTCTTCATGGGGCGTTCTCCAGTCGTTTGCGGGCGGCGTCCAGTGCCTTGCGGGGCGTGGTCTGGGTCTTCTTGACGAACACATGCAGCACCATCAGGCGCCGACCCTGCATTGCCACGTACACGGCGCGGGCGATGCCGTCACGGCCCTGCATCCGCATCTCCCACAGCTTGCCTTCCAGCGGGCGCACATGTCGTCAGGCAGCGCCAGCAACTCAGGTTCCGCTTCGGGATGTAGGGCAACAGTCTACATGGTCAAATTATGCTCTTTTTGCTATGTCACTGCACAGCGCGCAGGCGGGCGGGTTCTTCGCCGGCGCTCGGTTGTTCGATGCCAGCCTGTTCAAGAATCCACGCTTCGGCGCGGGTGTGCCACATGCGCAGCAGGTCAAGCGGGCGGCGGCGGTAGTGCTTCTCTGCCGTGGCGCCGGGCTTGTGCCCTTGGATCTGCGCCACGACACCGGCAGGCATCTCGACCCATTCGCTGCAGCGGGGCAGGGCGGCCAGCAGGCGCGACACGTAGGGCGTCAGCGGGATGACGCGGACGCCTTCCACCTTGTCCCGGATGCGCATGGAACCCCATCGAAAATCAGCGCCAGCGGACGGGCCAGCAGGGCGCGCAGGATGCCGGCTTGCGTGGTCTTGACCTTGGAGCGGGTGCGCGGCTCGCCCCCGGCCTGCACCATCACGGCCTATCTGTTGGTGCCGTGTTCGACTCACGGGCGGCCTACCAATCCAATCTCATCCCTTCACCAGACCACGCGCCACCGCATCGCGCAGCAAGGCGTTGATGCGGGTCTGCCAGCCTGGGCCGGTCGCCTTGAACGCCTCCAGCACCTCGGCATCGACACGCATGTTCAGCGTCGGGCGCTTGACCGCCACGGCCGGGCGGCCCGGACCACGCTTGATGGTGGCCTGTGACCAGAACGCCGACACGGCGGCTTCGTCGTTTGGGTCATAGGGGTCGCTTTCGGCGTCGTGGGACACCGGCGCATCGGTCGCAGCTTCGCGCCGGACGCGCTCCCAATCGGTTCCAGTGGGCTTTGACTCAGTGGGCTTCTTGCCAGCTCGCATACAGCTTCCTTTCCTGCTTGGACGCACGGCGCAGCGATATGGCCCGCACCACGTCTGGTTCTCGCCGCACGTAGACCAGCACCAGCACGACGCCCGCGACCTCCACCAGGGCCACGTCCATGAGCCGAAGCTCATCGGGGCGCGGAGACTCCAGTGTCAGCTTGTGCGGCGCCTCGAACACCAGCGGGGCATCGGCCAGGGACAGCCCATGCTTGGCGATGTTCGCGGCGTCTTTCTTTGGGTCAAACGTGAAGTGCATTATTATTGTAGGGGCAGTAATTAATCTGCATCAACGGGAAGCCACCACACTGCGCGCTGTAGGCAATCGTCCTTCGCGCACGAGGCGCGGCTTGTTCAGAAGTGCTCCGCCGGCTTGCGCCCCTCGATGGCCATGCGGGCGATGAAGCCAGAACGGGTTTCACCGGCACGGCGCGCCAGGTCGTCCAGGCGGTGCAGCACGCGGCGCGGAAGGCTGATGTTCACCCGCTCCACGGTGTCATCCAGCATGGCGGGATCCACCTTCACCAGCGCCCACAGCCAGCCGTCGAACTCGGGATGTGCCGCGCGCAGTGACGCGATGCCGGACGGCTCCGGGATGCTTTCGCCCGCATCAATCGTGACTTCTACCCATGCCGTGATGGCCTCTTCGGCTTGGATCATGGCCTCTTCCAGCGTGTCGCCCGCAGAGAAACAGCCCGGCAGGTCCGGCACCACGACACCCCACGCGGTCGTGTCGGTGCCGGGTTCGATGGCAATGGGATAGCGCATGGGGGTTCCCTTTCAGATGCCGGCCAGTTGCCGGATGGACTTCACAAGGCCGATGCCAAAATCCTTCTTCGGGTGCGGCACGACAACGGTTCCGGGTCGGCTTGGGTGCTTGAAGATGTGGTGCGAACCGGTCATGCGGTCAAGCGCCCAGCCAGCACGCTGCAGGTCACGTATCAGGTCGGCGCTTTTCATTTGTGTATGATACACATCGAAATATGTGGCATCAAGCGCGTGGCGCAGGGGAGACCGACAACATGCCGTTTCTGGATTGGGTAAACAAGGCGCAGGCGGTGCGCGTGGCGGGGTCTGTGCCGTATCACCTGCTGAATTTCGAGTCGGCGCATGGGGATGCGGCGGCGGAAAACCTGCTGATCCAGGGCGACAACCTGCTGGCGCTGAAGGCGCTGCTGCCGTTCTACCGGGGGCGGGTGAAGTGCATCTTCATCGACCCGCCGTACAACACGCAAAGCGCGTTCGAGCACTACGACGACAAGCTGGAGCACAGCCAGTGGCTGAGCATGATGCACCCGCGGTTGGTGCTGCTGCGCGAGCTGTTGGCCGAGGATGGCAGCATCTGGGTGACGATCGACGACAACGAGGCGCATTACCTCAAGGTGTTGATGGACGAGGTGTTCGGGCGAGCATCGTTTGTCGGAACGATCATCTGGCAGAAACGCACATCGCGGGAGAACCGGGCAACGCTCAGTTCCTCTCACGACACCGTATTGCTCTACGCGAAAGGCGGCATTCCGGTATGGCGCAACGTGCGCAATCTGCTGCCTGCTGTGGAAGACGGCTTCAGCAACCCGGACAGCGATCCTCGTGGTGCTTGGAAGTCGATTCCGTTTACCGCGCAGGGCTACCGGGAAAACCAGATGTATCCGATCACGTCGCCCAGCGGTGTCGTGCATGAGCCGCCGAAGGGGCGGTGCTGGGGTGCGACAGAACCCGAGTACCTTCGACTGCGAGACGTTGAACAGCGCATCTACTTTCCCAAGGGCGGAGATGGTCGGCCACGGGTGAAGCAGTTTCCCGAGCAGCAAAAGGGACTCGTGCCGATGACCTTGTGGCTCGCCAAGGATGTCGGGGACAACGAGGATGCCAAAAAGGAAAGCCTCGCCTTGTTCACCGACCGAGAGGCGTTTGGTACGCCAAAACCTGAGCAGTTGCTGGAGCAAGTTCTCCTGATTGCGACCAATCCGGGGGATGTTGTGCTCGACAGCTTTCTCGGCTCCGCAACGACCGCCGCAGTCGCCCACAAGATGGGCCGCCGCTACATCGGCATCGAGCTGGGTGCCCACGCGCAGACGCATTGCCTGCCCCGCCTGCAAAAGGTCATCGATGGCGAGCAGGGCGGGATTTCCGAGGCGGCGGGCTGGCAGGGCGGCGGCGGGTTTCGCTTCTACACGCTGGGCGAGCCGGTGTTCGACGCCGACGGCGGCATCAACCCCGCCGTGACCTTCGGCGCGCTGGCCGGTTACCTCTGGCACTTCGAGACGGGCGAACCGGCGACAGGCGCATTCGCCTCGCCCCTGCTCGGCATCCACGGCGACACCGCCATCTTCCTGCTTTACAACGGCATCCTCGGCGATCGCAAACCGCAGGGCGGCAACGTGCTCACCTCCGCCGTGCTCGCCTACCTGGACCAGCTCCTGAACGACGCCGTGCACGTCGGCCAGCCCCGGCCGACCCGCAAGGTGGTCTACGGCGAAACCACCCGCCTGAGCGACTGGCGGCTCGACGAAGCCCGCATCAGCTTCCGCCAGATCCCCTACGACATCAAGGCGCGTTGAGCACGTACACGACCATGGCCACCTTCCGCCTCAAGGACTACCAGACCCGCGCCCTCGACGCGCTCGACGCCTTCTTCCGCCGCACCCACACCGTCGGGCGCGAAGCCGCCTGGGCCGAAGCGATGGCGCAACAGGGCCTGAGCCCCATCGCCTACGACCCCCGCACCATGGGCGACACCCCGGCCGTCTGCGTGCGCCTGCCCACCGGCGGCGGCAAGACCACGCTCGCCGCGCACGCCGTGGCCCGCGTCGGCCGCGCCTGCACCGGCACCGACGCCCCCGTCGCCCTGTGGCTGGTGCCCTCCAGCGCCATCCTCGCGCAGACGCTGGCTGCTCTGCGCGTCCCCGGCAACCCCTGCCACGAAGGACTGGCCGAGCACTTCGGCGATCGGGTGCGCGTGTGTGCGCTGGACGAGCTGGCCACCGTCGGACCGCACGAGGTCGGCACGTCGGCGGTGATCGTCGTCGCCACCATCCAGTCCTTCAACGTCAAGGACACCAGCCAGCGCAACGTCTACTCGTTCGACGAGTCGCTCGCACGGCATTTCCAGCACCTCACCCCCCACCAGACTGCCCACCTCGACACCGTCAGCGCCGCAGACCTCACCCGCCAGCCCTACCTGACACCAGCCGATGTGGGCCGCGTCAAGTCCTCGCTGGCGAATTGGCTGGCGCTCCACCGCCCCATCGTCATCGTGGACGAGGCGCACAACAACCGCACCCACCAAGCCTTCGAGACCCTGCGCCGGCTGGCCCCGGCCTGCCTCGTCGAGATGACCGCCACCCCGCCCAAGGGCAGCAACGTCGTCTTCCACGTCGGCGCCCAGGAGCTGCAGCGCGAGGACATGATCAAGCTGCCGATCGTGCTGATGGAGCACCCGCGCAGTTGGCAGGATGCCGTGCGTGACGCCATCCTCACCCGCGCCCGGCTGGAACTGCTGTCCAACGCGGAAGCCGACTACGTCCGGCCTGTGCTGCTGTTCCAGGCGCAGCCCAAGGGCGGCGAGGCCACCGTCGAGGCGCTGCTGGCGCACCTGACCTCGCCCGATGGCGAGAAGCTGCCGCGTGAACAGATCGCGGTGGCGACCGGCGACCAGAAGGAACTCGACGGCGTGGTGCTCGCCTCGCCGCTGTGCCCGGTGCGTTTCGTGGTGACGGTCGAGGCACTGAAGGAGGGCTGGGATTGCCCCTTCGCCTACGTGCTGTGCAGCCTGCAGAACGCCCACAGCGCCAAGGACGTGGAGCAGCTCCTCGGCCGTGTGCTGCGGATGCCCTACGCCCGCCCGCGACAGCATCCCGAGCTGAACCGCGCCTATGCGCACGTCGTCTCCGACAAGACCGCCCGTGTCGCGGACGAACTCACCGACCGGCTGGTCAACAACATGGGTTTCGAGGCGTATGAAGCCGTGCAGGCGATCGTGCCGCCGCAGATGCCGTTGCCCGGTACAACCGACACCGTGGACGACGGCCCGCTGTTCGCCACCACCACACCCCGCGTGCCCGATGCCATCGTCAGCCTGCCCGCGATGCCCAGCCAGCCGTTGCCGCCGGAGTTGGTGGGCTGCATCGAGCTGCGGCCCACCACGGCCGGTGCCTCCGCCATCGTGCGCGGTGAAATCACCGAAGCCGTCGAAGCGTTCTTGCTGAACGGTTGCACCGCCAAGCAGCAAACGGCCGTCGCCGAGTCGATCCAGCGCGAACGGCTGCGCCAATCTGCCACGCTGGCACCGTCAGCGCGGGGCGTGCCGTTCGCGCCGCTGCCGCAGCTCGGGCTGGAGTGGGAAGGCGAGTGGCAACGACTCGACCGCCGCCTGTGCGCCGAGCTGGGCGAGTTCGACCTGTTCGCCGAGCCGGTGGCGCTGGCGGCGTTTGCGGTGGTCGAGCGTGGGAATCTCTTCGAGATCGGGGTGGAGGACGGCCGGGTTCGTCTGGACGTGAGGGAGGCCGAGCAGCTCTACCTCAACGACATCCCCAGCCAGTCCACCGAGCAGGATCTGGTGCGCTGGCTGGACCGCGAATGCCGCCAGGTCGAGATCGCGCAGCCGGTGATGCTGCGCTGGCTGCTGGCCGTCGTGCAGCACCTGCAGCGCGACCGGGGCTTCACGCTCACCGCGCTGGTGCGCAGCCGCTATCCGCTGGCCGAGGCGCTGCGTCGCGACATCGAGCGGCGCCGGGAAAACGCCGTCCTGTGCGGCTTCCAGCAGGCGCTGCCCGGTCTGGCGGCGCTGCCGGTGGCGCAGGACAGCTTTCGCCACACCTTCTCGTTCCACCCGGATCGCTACGCCGGCCGGCCGCCGTTCTACGCCGGTCGCTACCGATTCGGCAAGCATTACTACGGCAATGACCGCATCCACGACCTGCGTGAGCGCACCGAGATCGGCAAGCAACTGGGCGAGGAGTTCTTGTGCGCCCGTGCGATCGACATGGAGCCGCGTGTGCGCCACTGGGTACGCAATGTCGAGCGCGACGAGCGGTTCTCGTTCTGGCTGCCCACGGCCACGGGTTATTTCTACCCGGACTTCGTGGCCGAGTTGACCGATGGCCGCGTCCTGGTGGTCGAGTACAAGGGCAGCCAGCTTGTGACCAACGACGACACGCGCCGCAAGGCGCAGATCGGCCACCAGTGGGAGGCGACCAGTGGTGGACGCAGCCTGTTCCTGATGGCGACTGCGCCGGGAGATGATGCCCACAGCCGCGAGGTGGCGCGGCAGATCGCGGACAAGATCGACGGTCGATGAACCTGGACGGTGGGGCTGGTCAGGTGGTCATCTGCTCGATCCGCACCACAGCCCGGCATCCCAGCGCCTGTGCGTACCGCTGCACCGTGCGCAGGGACGGCGGGCGCCAGGGCGTCATAGGCGGCGCGGATCGCCGGATCTGCCAGCAGTTCGGCCTTGAGGTCGTTCAGGGTCTTCATGGTCTGGCTGGCCTTCACGCGGCGGTTACCCCGGTTGCCGCATCGCCTGCTGCGCTGCTCGCGCGAGGAATCCTGAGCGGGTCATGTGGTGCGCACCAGCCCAAGCGTCAATCTGCTTCACCAGATTGGCCGGCAGGCTCACGTTCAAGCGCACGGCACGCCCTTCGATGCGGCTCAGGTCGATATCCACCAGCAGCCACGCACCGCCTTGGTACTGCGGGTCTTGAGCCAAAAGGGTCATCGGCGTCGGTGTCGGCACGGCGTCCGGTTCACCGTAGAAGTGGGCTTGCACAGCCTCTTGCACAGCAGCCGGCAGGCCGTCCCACTCGTCAGCCGCAGCGAAGCAGCCGGGGAAGTCGGGGAAGGTGACACCGTGGGCGTGGTCGGCGTCGCCCATGTGGACATAGACGGGATACAGCATGGAGGCTCCTTGAGACGGATTCACAGCCCGGCCTGCGCCAGGATGCTTCGCACGGTGGGCAACGGAAGGTCTTTCTTCGGGTGCGGAACCGTCACCTTTCCGAGCTTGCTGGGGTGCTTGAACTGGTGGTGCGAACCCACGACATGCACCAAGAACCAGCCGTCAGCCTTCAGTCGCTTGATGATGTCTGCGCTCTTCATGTTCAATAATCATACACAACAATACACACCAATCAACGGGATGCCACCACACGCAACGTGCCCGGTTCATCGCTGGCGCTGGGTTGTTCGATGCCGGCTTGCGTGGTCTTGACCTTGGAGCGAGTGCGCGGCTCGCCCCCGGCCTGCACCATCACGGCATATCTGTTGGTGCCGTGTTCGGCTCACGGGCGGCCTACCAGTCCAATCTCATCCCTTCACCAGACCACGCGCCACCGACCTCGGTTGGCGGTGACTCAGTGTTCCGGCGCCAGCCCGCACACCCGGTTGCGCCCCGCCGCCTTGGCGGCATAGAGCGCCTGGTCCGCGCGCTGCATCAGCGCGCTCAGGTCGCCACCGCAGTCGTCCATGGTCGCGATGCCGGCGCTGACGGTGCAGAGCACCTCGCCCGCGGCCGTGGTGGCCGGGGACGCCGCCAGCTTGCGGCAGAAGCGCTCGGCCACGGTGTAGGCGTCCTGGAGATCGGTCGACGGCAGCAGCACCGCAAATTCCTCGCCGCCGATGCGGGCGACCACGTCCACCTCGCGGAACGAGGCGCGCAGCGTGCTGGCGATGTGGCACAGGACCGCATCGCCGGCCGGGTGGCCGAGGGAGTCGTTGATGCGCTTGAAGTGGTCGGCGTCGAACAGCACCACCGACAGTGGCCGGGGTCGCTGTTTGGCGCGCAGGGTCTCGCGCTCTGCGGCTTCGAAGAAGGCGCGGCGGTTGTGGATCCCGGTGAGGTAGTCGCAGACCGCTGCCTGCCGGGCCTGCGCGGCCGTGTCGCGGTGGTCGCTCAGGTCGCGCAGGATCAGGCAGTAGGCGGCATCGGCCGTGCGCTCGCCGCCGGCCGGACGCAAGGGCGTGATCAGCACGCTGCCCCAGTAGCGGGTGCCGTCGGCGCGTGCGCGCCAGCCTTCATCCAGACTGCAGCCGCTCTGGTCGGCTTCGCGCAGATGGTCCGTCACGCGCTCGGGCGTGATGGCGTCGGGCGGGTAGAACAGCGCCAGGGTCTGACCGTGCACGGCCTCGGGGCCGAAGCCGCTGATGCGCTGGATGCTGTCGTTCCACTCGACGATGCCCCCGCCGAGGTCCAGCGTCACCATGGCGTAGTCCGTCACGCCGGAGAGGATGGCGCCGAGCCAGGCCTCCTGCTGCCGCAGCCGGTGTTCGCGGCGGACCTGCGCGGTCACGTCCTGCAGCAGGGCCATGCAGTGGTCGGCGTCGATCCTGATCAGGCTGAAGGACAGCAGACTCGCGTCGGATGGTGTGCCCAGGCCGACCTGCACCGGCAGCTGGAGCCCGTCGCAGACCACGCCGCTGGCGGGCGTGCCGGTGTCCAGCAGATCCTGCAGGTCGGGCGCGACCTTGCGCAGGGCCGTGAACAGGTTGTCCAGGGTGCCGTTGCGGGACAGGGGCATCAGCAGTTGCGCCGCCGTCGGGTTGATCATCACGATCTCGCCATCGCTGCGGACCTGCACCAGACCGACCGGCGCCAGGTACACGAACTGCAGCAGCGCCTGGTGTTCCCGCTCCGGCAGCAGCAGGGCGTCCTGGGCGTTCTGGGCGTCGTGGGTTGTCCTGCTCTAATGATTTCGCACACACCGATAGGTGGAAATCACCTGGACAATGAACGTGACGAACACGAAACGAAGAGTCTTTGATGCGAGCTTCAAGCTGCAGGTCGTGCAGATGATCCGGTCGCAGAGCCTGGGCATTGGCGAGGTCTGCCGGGACATGAAGCTGGGCGAAACGGCGGTGCGGCGCTGGCTGGCGCAGGCAGACGCTGAACAACTGGGGCAACCGGGCATCGGCAAGCCATTGACGGCGGAGCACCAGCGCATCCGCCAGCTCGAAGCCGAGAACAAGCAACTGCGGGGGGACGTAGAGGTTTTAAAAAAAGCATCGGCCTTCTTTGCCCGGGAACTGCGATGAGCTTCAAGCTCGTCGGGCAACTGCAAGAGAAGGCCGTGGCGGTGGAGCAGGTTTGCCGGGTGCTGGGCATCAGCCGCTCGGGCTACTACGCGGCCC
>NZ_CAWURG010000027.1:0-2835 GCF_963924895.1 uncultured Sphaerotilus sp. | reverse complement strand
GCCACCAGCGCCGCACTCGGCCCCACCAGATGCAGACCCCGCTGCTCCGAGGACAGGGTGCAGGACCAGGACAGCAGCAGCTGCACCCCGGCGGCATCCACTTCGCGCACGTCCTGCGCCTGCACGGGCAGGTCTTGCCGGGCGTTGGCACGCATCCAGACGAGGCACTGCGGGTACAGCTCTCCGACCGTGTAGATCGTCAGCTCCGCGGGCAGCGAGAAAGTCGGCTGCATGGCGCGCTCCTAGGCCGCAGCCAGCTGAGAGACCGCGTCGAGCAGCGCGGGCGGATTGAACGGCTTGACCAGCCAGGCACGCGCACCGGCCGCCCTGGCCTGCTGCATCTTCGTCTGCTCGTTTTCGGTGGTCAGCATGATCACCGGGATGAAGCGGTGCCGGGGATGCAGCTTCAGCTGGCGCACGAAGGTGATGCCGTCCATGTTGGGCATGTTCACGTCGCTGATGATCAGGTGCACCTTGCCGGCCTGGTCGAGCCTGTCCAGCGCGTCCTGGCCGTCGGCGCCTTCGATCACGGTGTAACCCGCACGGGTCAGCGCGAGTTTCACGAGCGTTCGCAAGGAGCTGGAGTCGTCGACCACGAGTACGGTCTTGGCCATGGATGAGAGGTTCCTGTGGAGGTTGGCGCCAGCGCTGCTAGAAGAAGACGACGTTGCTGGCGGGCGGAGACGACGCCCTGGCGGCGGAAGGACCCGAGGCAGGTGCAGACGCGTGGTTCTGCCGCTGCTCGTGCATGGTGTAGTGGCGCTGCAGATCGTCCAGCCACTGCTCGGCCGCGGGCGGCGGCTCGCCGCTGTCGACCTGGTCGCGCAGCCGGCCCATCTCCTGTTCGAGGACACCGATCATCTGGCTCACACGGTCCTGGAACTGCAGGCTGACCAGCAGGCCTTCGACATTGCCGCGGAGGACATTGCCCCGCGCGCGCATGGCGTGCGACTCGCCGCTGAGGGTCCGCATGTGGATCAGCACCTCGTTCACCACCCCGCTGGAGCGGTCGATGGCGCAGCGTTCCTCGGTCGCGGTCCTGGCGACCACCGCCGAGGTGTCGGTCATGACGGTGTTGATGCGCGCGATGCGCGCGGTGATCTGCGTGGCCGTCTGCGCCGACAGCTGCGACAGGTTGCGGATCTCCTTGGCCACGACGGCAAAGCCCCGGCCGCTGTCGCCGGCATGCGCCGCCTCGATCGCGGCGTTGATGGCCAGCAGGTTGGTCTGCGCGGCAATCTGCGCCACGTCTTGCGCCATGGCCCGCAGGTCCTCGGTCGCCTGTGACAGCTCCCGCAGGCTCGCCGCCATGGCACCCTTGTTGTTGGTGATCTCGTTCATCGCCACGATGACCTGGTGCAGGTCGCGCTCGCACAGCGCCAGCAGGTGCGAGGACGTGTCCGTGGCATCGGCCGGACCCGATACGCCCTTGAAACCCGCGGCCTCGAATTCGTCCGCGATGGACGTGAAATCGGTGACCAGATGCGCCACGGCATCGTCGACCTGCGTGCGGGCGGTGAGCACGTGCTGGCGCCACACCGGCAGCACACCCAGCAGCAGCCGGACCAGCGGTGTGTGCGGATCGACCGATGCGCCAGCCGCCAGGGTGGCGCCCGCCCCGATCCCGCCCCCGGAGCGCAGGCTGTGCCAGGCCCACCAGACGGCGATGCCGGAGAGCGCCACCGCAGAGCCCGCCGACAGGGCATCAGCGCGGTCCAGCACCGGCAGGACCGCGAGCACGCTGACCAGCAGCGCGATCGCGATCGTCCCGCGACGCCGGCGCTGGGGCACCTGGCCGGCGACGGTCCGGTCTGGATGGACATTCGGTCTGGTCATGGCAACAACCGGGGGGCGGACAACTGGCACTGGCCAGCAACGGGCGATGTAGCGAACGCCTTGCGAACGCTCCACGACCACTCCGCACCGCTATCGGCAGATTCCGAACCGCGCTTGAGCAGATTCCCGCGCCAGTCCGCGTCAGTGGAACCCTTGACACAACCTTAACGTTGCGTTGACATCCTCCCCGCCCTAAAGGACGGGGATTCCGGCGGACGCGACCGCTTGCGCGGCCGAGCCTTCGGCGGGTTCCTGCTTCCTCGCGGCTGCGCGTCGTCCCCTCACGGGTCTGGCGCGTCTGACCTCCGCTCCACAGGCTGCGGGCCTTTCGACCCAGACCGCGTGTCCCGCGGCCAATATGTTCTTCGCGGCGTTCAGGTCCGCGTTCTCGCTGTGCCCGCACGCTTCGCACGCGAAGCGGGCTTGTGTCGGGCGATTCTCCTTGGCGGTGTGCCCGCAGGCGCTGCACCGCTGGCTCGTGTACGCCGGGTTCACCGGCACCACTGCACCACCTCGGGCCGCTGTCTTGTATTCCAGTTGTCGCCGTGCCTCGCCCCACGCCTGATCCAGGATCGAGCGGTTCAGTCCTGCTTTCTGCCGCAGCTTCTTTCCTGGTGCGGTGGCCGTGCCCTTGGCGCTGGCGCTCATCGCCGCCACCTTCAGATCCTCGATGGCGATCACCGGGTGCGCATCGACCCACCGCGTCGTCAGCTTGTGCAGCCAGTCGTTGCGCTGCGCCGCGATCCGGGCATGCACCTTTCCCAGCCGGTCGATCGCCTTGCGCCGATTCTTCGAGCCCTTCACCTTGCGCGACACCGATCGCTGAACGCGCTTCAGGTACTTCTGCTGCCGCTTCAACGCATTCAGCGGCGCCACACACTCGCCGTCCGTCGTCGCCGCGAACAGCGTCACGCCGAAGTCGATCCCCAGCGTCGGCACCAGTCCCGCCGCCGGGATCACGTCGGGCTGCTCCACCTGGATCGACACGAACCAGCGGCC
>NZ_CAWURG010000026.1:0-164105 GCF_963924895.1 uncultured Sphaerotilus sp. | reverse complement strand
TTGGAATGAGGCGGTGGACTTGCTGCGAGTGCGGGGCGAAACACCACCGCGACGTGAACGCAGCCAAGAACATCGCCGCGCGCGGGCATGCGCGTCTCGCAGGAGGAATCCCCGTCCTTTAGGGCGGGGAGGATGTCAAAGCCAATTGCAGCAGGACGTGAGCGCAGAACTCGACTGGGAACCCGCGGTCCATGCCGCGCGCATCGGTGTGGAGGTCAAGGACGGTGTCGTGACGCTGGCCGGGCAGGTCGACAGCTACGCCGAAAAGTGGCACGCCGAGCGCGCCGCCCAGCGGGTCACCGGCGTCAAGGCCCTGGCAACCGAACTGCAGGTGCAGCTCACCAGCCTGAGCGAGCGAACGGATGCCGACATTGCCGCGGCGGTCGAGAACCTGCTGGAGTGGACCACGACGCTCACCTCCGGCGGGATCCGGGTGGTCGTCGAAGGGGGCTGGGTGACGCTGTCGGGCAAGGTCGACTGGCAGTTCCAGCGCCAGGCGGCCACCGACAGCGTGCGCCACCTGATGGGCGTCACGGGCGTCAGCAACCAGATCGCCGTCCAGGCTGCGGCGTCTGCCACAGGGGTCAAACAGGTCATCGAGGCGGCGCTGAAGCGCACGGCGGTGGCCGACGCACGGCACATCGCTGTCCAGGTGCATGGCGGTGATGTGACGCTGACCGGCACCGTGCGCAACTGGGACGAGCGCGAGACCGCCACGCACGCGGCCTGGGGTACGCCCGGGGTGCGCAATGTCGTGGACCGCATGACGCTGGTGTATTAAGCAGTGCGGGCCGGGGACTGTTGAAGTCCCCGGCCCGCACTGTTTGGTACTTGCTCAGCGCAAGCTGATTACTTTGTGCCGGTCACTTCGATCTCGACCCGGCGGTCCGGCTGCAGGCAGGTGACGAGGGCCGGCGTCTGGCGGTTGCCCTTGCAGTCTTCCGCCTTGGTGACCGGAGTGGATTCGCCCTTGCCGGTGGCCGAGATCTTCGCCGGGTCGATGTGCCCGGTGCTCACCAGATGGTCCTTGACGGCGGTCGCCCGTTCCATCGAGAGCTTCTGGTTGTAGGCCGGCTTGCCGAGGCGGTCGGTGTGGCCTTCGACGCTGATCGTCTCGTACTGCGTGCCGGCGAGTTCGCTGGCGAACTTGTCCAGCGCCGCGCGTCCTTCAGGCTGCACGTTCGACTGGTCGAAGGTGAACAGCGACTCGGCCGTGAAGCTCACGCGGCGGCGCGGCGGCGGGGCGGGGGGCGCCGGCGGTGCGACCGGGGCGGCCACGATGACGGGAGCGGGTTCCGGGGCCGGCGGCGCGGCGGCGACCACGGGGGCCACATACGCGGGTTCAGCCCGGGTCATGCGCGTCGGCTCGGGCGCGCTGCCGAAGGGGAAGACCACGCTCATCGACACCACGTTCACGCCACCCCGGTGCCCGACCGAGTCGTTGACCTGGTAGCGATCGATTTCACCGCGCACCAGGAAAGCCGAATTGACCGCGTACTGCAGGCCCACGCCGAGCTTGACGTTGGTTTCACGGGTGCTCGGGATCGGGTTGAGCGGGGTGACGGCGCCGGTGCCGCGGAAGTTGCCGCGGGACTTGGAGTAGTGCGCGCCGATGCGGGCGAGTGCGGACAGGCGGTCGGTGACCGGCAGCGTGCCGACGAGGTCCAGGTGCGCGCCCTGGTTCTTGATCTCGCCGATCAGGTTGCCGGCAGGCACGGTGGTGGCGTTCAGGCCGAACTTGCCGAGGTCGAAGTAGCCGGCTTCCAGGCCGATGTTGCGGGTGAACTGGTAGCCGCCGAAGATGCGGTACGCGGTGTCGGTTTCATCGCTGGTGACGCTGGAGGTGGTCAGGCCGGCGCCGAGCTGGCTGTTGGCGATGCGGTTTTCGTCGACCTTGGCGCGGGACTGTCCGACCGACAGGCCGCCGTAGGCATAGGGGGCTGCCCGGAGCTGGGCCAGCGCCGCGGTAGTGCTCAGGGCGCCGAAGCCGGCCAGCATCAGCGTGGTCAGGGTGCGCAGGGCGTGCATTGTTCTCATGGTCTTCCTTCAGAGCGTGGTTCGGTGCGAAGGATCTGTTGTAAGGCCGACACCTCGGGGGGTCTGTACGCTGCCGAACACGTGGTCCCAGAACGACGTTGTGACGCCGTAGTACGCCGGCCACTCGCCGCGGCGGTGGTGGAGGGCGTGCCAGCGCTTGCGCTCCTTGAGCCACGGACGGCGGGCGCGCCAGTGGTGCGTGGCGTGGTGGGTGACGGTGTAGAACAGGTAGCCGACCAGCACGCCCTGGGTCAGCGCCGCCGCCGGCCACAGCCCGAACAACGCCCACGCGGGCAGGAAGACCAGCCCGCCGATCAGCGCCGCGCTGATCACCGTGGGTGCGCAGATCAGCGCCGACGGGCGCTCGTGGTGCACGGCGTGCCAGCGGCTGAACGGGGCGATGCCGTGCAGCACGAAGCGGTGCGCGCCATACTCCATGGCGGTCCAGGCCGCTGCGCCGATCGCCACGCAGACGGACAGGCCCACCCAGTGCACACGGGGTGCGGCCAGCAGCAACAGGGTTGCCATGGCCACCACCGCGGCGCTGTAGAACACCAGATCGGCCTGGTAGGCGGTCTTGCTGTGTTCCAGTGTGAACAGCTTCATCGGGGGCCTTGAAAGAGTCTGATCTCCATCAAGCTAGGTGGAGTCGGATGGGCTGTCTGTGCGGTGCCGAACATTGAAATTCGACTTTTCCGCCTATAGTTCACAGGCACACTTTGCCCGGCCGTTGCGACGCCGACCTTTCGTTCCGGTTGAGCCTCGGAGTTTCCAGATGTCCCTCACTGCCGATCCGAACCTGAACCACCTGCTGGCCGCCTTGCCGCCGGCCGAACTGGGCCGCTGGCTGCCGCAACTGGAGTGGGTCGAGATGCCGCTGGGGCAGGTGCTCTACGAGTCCGGCCGCACGCTGGGCCATGTGTACTTTCCGACCAGTGCCATCGTCTCGCTGCTGTACGTGATGGAAAACGGCTCGTCCGCGGAAATCGCCGTCGTCGGCAACGAAGGTCTGGTGGGGATTTCGCTGTTCATGGGCGGGGACTCCACGCCGAGCCGGGCCGTGGTGCAAAGCGCTGGCTTCGGCTACCGCCTCAAGGCGGCACTCATGAAGGACGAGTTCGACCGCGCCGGACCGGTGATGCACCTGCTGCTGCGCTACACGCAGGCCCTGATCACCCAGATGGCGCAGACGGCCGTCTGCAACCGCCACCACTCGCTCGACCAGCAACTCTGCCGCTGGCTGCTGCTGAGCCTGGACCGGCTCGACAGCCACGAACTGGTGATGACCCAGGAGCTGATCGCCAACATGCTGGGCGTGCGCCGCGAGGGCGTGACCGAGGCCGCGCTCAAGCTGCAGGCGGCCGGGCTGATCCGCTATGCGCGGGGGCACATCTCGGTGCTCGACCGCCCTGGGCTGGAGACGCGCACCTGCGAGTGCTACGCCGTGGTCAAGCACGAGTACGACCGGCTGCTGCCCGCCACCCTGGCGGTCTGAGCAGCGTCCGGCGCCTCGTCACTTCACCTCAGGCTCACATCTTGCCGAACCGGGACTTGGCGGCCGCCACGCAGGCCGCCTTGACATCGCCCGAGGACGCATCGCACTTCTCCACGGCCACCTTGTAGTCGGCATCGCGCTTGTCGTCGGTGGCTTCGGTGCGGGCGTCGCGGATCTGCTCGCCCATCTTCGAGTCGGCCAGGGCCTTGACCTCGGCGGCCTTGGCTTCCTTGACACAGACGTCCTTGGCATTGCCGGACTGGTCGTCGCAGCGTTCCTTGGCGATGGCGTAGGCGGATTCGGCCTTCGCGACCAGCAGCTTGGTCTGGTCGGCGGGCTTGGCGGTGTAGCCGAATTCCAGCTCGGCGCGGGCTACCTTCTCCTTGCCCTTGGCTTCCTCGACGCAGATGTCGCGGGCATTGCCGGACTGGGTGCTGCACGCGGCCTTGTTGGTCTTGTACTCGGCGCTGATGCGGGTCTTGCCGGCCTGGAAATCGGCGCGGGTCATCGCGTCGGCCTGGGCCACGAGCATGCCGAACATGCCGCACAGCACGATGGCGGACTTGATCTTGAATTGAAAGCGGTGGTTCATGGTGCGGTCCTCGGGGATGGTGGTGGGGTGTGGCCGTCTGTCTGGCGGCCTGACCATCCGTTTATCGCGGCGGACCGCCGGGCTGTCCGTGCGGTGGCGCACCCTGGTTCTGGCCTGTTCAGGCGCCAATCAGCACACGTAGGCGTTGTCCGACAGCGCAACAGTCGTTCTGCCGGATGGCGGCCGCTGGTGAACGCACGTAAGCTCGGGCCGGAGTTCCATTGCCCTGTGTGCCGTCCCTCCATGCCCCCGCATCCGCTCAAGACCTACATCGTTGAAGACAGCCGGGTGATCCGCGAGAACCTCATCGCGACCCTCGAAGAGCTGGTGCCGGCCGAAGTGGTTGGCGTGGCCGAGGACGAGTCGACCGCAGTGCAGTGGCTGATGGCACCCCAGCACGCGGTGGAGCTGGTGATCGTCGACATCTTCCTGAAGGGCGGCTCCGGGCTGGGCGTGCTGCGCACGATGCAGGACCAGCAGCCGCGGCACCGGATGGTGGTGCTGAGCAACTACACGACGCCCGAGATGCGGCGCAAGTGTCTGGCGCTGGGCGCGGACCGGGTGTTCGACAAGTCCTACGACATCGACGCGCTGATCGCCTACTGCTCCCAGCTGCAGGTGGCTACTGGATCAACCCATTCTTGAGTGCGTAGTAGGTCAGGTCGCTGTTGGAGGCGAGCTGCATCTTCTCCATCACGCGGCTGCGGTAGGTGCTGACGGTCTTGACGCTGAGCGACAGGCTCTCGGCGAGGTGGCCGATGGTCTCGCCCGCGGCCAGGCGCAGGAAGACCTGCAGCTCCCGCTCGGAGAGGTGCTCGTGCAGCGGCTTGTCGTCGCTGCGGCCCAGGCCCTCGGCGAGCTGTTCGGCCACGCCGGCGGTGATGTACTTGCGACCGCGGCAGACCGTGCGGATCGCCTTGACGATCTCCTCCGGGTCGCAGTCCTTGTTCAGGTAGCCGCTGGCGCCCTGGCGCAGCAGGGTGGTGGCGTAGTGCGCTTCCGGGAAACCGCTGAGGATCAGCACCGGCAGGTCGGGTGCGCGGGCCTTGATCGCGGCCAGCGCGTCGACCCCGCCGTGGTCCGGCATGGCGATGTCCATGAGGATGACATCCAGCTCGCCGCGGCGCACGATGTCGAGGGCCTCGCGGCCATTGGCGGCTTCTCCGACGACAGAGAAGTCCGGCTGGTCGGAAAAGAACTGGCGCAGTCCGGCGCGCACCATGGGGTGGTCGTCGACGATGGCAATGCGAATCATGGGGTGGGGTGTGCTCCTGGACCCATGATCCCACCGATTCGCCCTGGCGGACTGAACACAAGGCAAGGCATTGCCATGCAAGACAACCGGAGTCCCCGCGATGAACCTTGAACGCTGGCTTGGCGCGACGGCGGTGCTGGCCGGCCTGCTGGCGCTGGTGCTGTACGCGCGCCTCCGCGCGCTCCAGCGCACCGTGCTGCGCGAGCAGGCCCGGCAGTTGGAACAGGCCCGCGAGCAGGAGCGGGCCCAGCTCGACGCGCTGGTCCGCCAGCGCACGCTGCAGCTCACCGAGCTGACCCACCACCTCCAGACCGCCCGCGAGGACGAGCGCAGCCGCCTGGCGCGCAACCTGCACGACGACCTCGGCGCGCTGCTCACCTCGGCCAAGCTGGACGCCGCGCGCATCCGCCCCCGACTGGCCGGCGCGCCGCCCGAAGCGCTGGAGCGGCTGGCGCACCTGGTCGAGATGCTCAACGGCGCCATCGCGCTGGGCCGCCGCATCATCGAGGACCTGCGCCCGTCCACGCTGACCAACCTCGGCCTGGCGGCGACGCTGGAGATCCTGGCGCGCGAGTTCGCCGAGCGTTCCGGCGTGGAGGTGCATTGCGCGCTGGCGCACATCCCCCTGCCTGCGGCGTCGGAGCTGGTGGTCTACCGGCTGGTGCAGGAGGCGGTCACCAACATCAGCAAGTACGCCGGGGCGCGCCACGTCTGGCTCGACATGGCGCAGCGGGGCGAGCAGGTCGAGGTGCTGGTGCGCGACGACGGCGTGGGCTTCGATCCCGCGGCAAAGCGGGGGTCGGCCTACGGGCTGGTGGGGATGCGCTACCGCGTCGAAGCGGTGCACGGCACGCTGGAAGTGCTGTCCGCGCCGGGGCAGGGCACCGTGTTGCGGGTGCGGCTGCCGGGGCTGTCGGTCGCGTCCTACGCCGCCTGACGCGCTTGCCCGACAGGTGGGGGGCCGGGACGCCGATGGCGGCGCCGGACGGGTCGCAGCAAACTCGGTTCAAACAACCCGAAGGATCCCTCATGTTTTCCAGCAACTCTTCCACTGCCCCCGCTTCCGTCGAGGCGACCACCAACCACTTGGCCGACCAGGCCGCCGAGTCGGCCGACCACGCCATCAAGGCCGCGCAGCGTGTCGCCACCGACGCGCTCGACAGTCTGACCGGGGCCATCGAAGCCCTGCGTGCCCAGGCCGAGCCGCTGCTCGATGGTGCCGCCAACCGCGCCAGCTCGATGACGCACCGCGGCCTGAACTCGCTGCATGACAGTTCTGCTGCCCTGCGCAACTCGGCCCGGCACGCCTCCGACAACACGGTCAGCTACATCCGGCACGACCCGGTCAAGTCGATGCTGATCGCGGCCGCCACCGGCGCGGCGCTGATGGGCCTGATCGGCCTGATGCGCGGATCCCACCACCACCGCGACTGACCGCCATGGCCCACGCGCTGCTCCACCTGATCGCCACCCGGCCGCAGTTGCTCGTCGACCACGCACAGGCCTACGCCGAGCTTGCCAACGCGGACCTCGACGTGGTCACTGGCGCCTGGAAGCGCCAGCTGCTGCTGGGGGCGACAGCGCTGTGCAGCGCCGCTGTCGCCACCGTGCTGGCAGGGGTGGCGCTGATGCTGTGGGCGGTGATTCCTGCGGCGCGGATCGAGGCGCCCTGGGCGCTGGTGGCCGCACCGCTGCTGCCGGCCCTGTTGGCGCTGGGGTGTGTGCTGGCGGCCCGTGCGGGCGGTGAACGGCAGGCATTCGCCAACCTGAAGGACCAGCTCCAGGCCGATCTGCAGATGCTGCGCCAGGTGGGGGCCGTGTGATGCACCTGACTCCATCCGACGCGGCAGACCGCCTGGAGCGCTCGCGCAACCACCTGAAACTTGCCCTGCGCGCGGCGGGACACACGCCGTCCAGTGGCACGTCAGGCGCGGCCAGGACCACCGGTGCGGACCTGGCGGCCGACGCCTTGCGGAGCTGGTGGCGCAGCCACCCGCTGCATGTCGGGGGCACCGCGGCGATCGACGTGGCCAATGCGGTGCTGCGCCCGGTGGCGCAGCGCCATCCTGTCGGGCTCATCGCGGGCGCGGTCGTGGTGGGTGGCCTGCTGGCCTGGAGCCGGCCGTGGCGCTGGCTGGTCCGGCCCGGCCTGGTCAGCGGCCTGTGCCAGCAACTGGTGCACGAGGCGGTGGTGCAGGCCTGGCCTCAGGGGCTGGTGTCGAGGTGGTCGAAGAAGACGTAGCCACACTGCTGGCGTTTGGCGCTGTACATCGCGGCGTCGGCGCGCCGCAGCAGCAGCTCGGCGGTGGTCGCATCGTCCGGGCAGATGGTCACGCCGATGCTGGGCCGGACGATGAGCTGCAGCTGGTCGATCACCACGGGCGCCGACACCACCTGGAACAGCGTGCGGGCCAGCCGGTTGAGCTGCTCCCGGTTTTGCAGGCTTGGCAACATGCAGGCAAATTCGTCTCCGCCGAGTCGGCTCATGACGTCTTCGGCGCGCACTGCGCGGCTCAGCCGCGCCGCCACGATCTGGAGCAGCGTGTCGCCGGTGGCGTGTCCATGCGTGTCATTGATGTGCTTGAAACCGTCGAGGTCGAGGTAGAGCACGCCGACGGACTGGGAGCCACCGTGGCGCGCGGCCAGCACGCGGTCGAGCTGGTCGTGAAAATCGCTGCGGTTGGGCAGGCCGGTCAGAGCGTCGTGGCGCGCCATCCGGCGGGCGCGCTGTTCGCCGTCCCGGATGCCGGCGAGTTCGGCACAGGCCGTGGCGCGCTCGTGGCGCAGTGCGGCGTGCAGCTGCTCCAAGGCGGCCGCACATTCCAGCATGACCGCCTGTTGCGATGTGCTGTGGGTGCGCAGTCGGGCCGTGACGGCATCCAGCATGAGATCCCAGTCCTCGGGCGCGATGTCCACGTTCGAGGGACTGGATTGGGCCGACGGCGGGGCGGCCAGTGTCTGGGGGTGTCTCGTTACGGTTTCGGTGCTCGGCATGCTCTGGACTCCCATCAGGTGCCCACTTGTACCGTTTGGGGTCACTGTCGTCTGTGCGCCATCGCACGCCGGATGGCCTTGCGCAGCTCGCTGAACCACAGCACCCCGCTGGCGATCGCCACGCACAGCCCCCACTGCGCCGCCGGCATCGGCACGGTGCCGAAGGCCAGGTTCAGCGCGCCGACCTCCACCACCGCCACCTGCAGCAGCCCGGACAGCAGCACCGCGCCCCACAGCCAGTGGTTGGCGAACAGCCCCCGGAAGGCGCTGGCCGTCTCCGAGCGGGCGTTGAAGCAGTTGAACAGCTGCGTCAGCACCAGCACGGTGAAGCAGGCGGTGCGGGCCTGGGCGAGCGGCTGTGTCCCTTCGACCAGCCCGCCCGGCAGGAACAGGTCCAGCGTGAACAGCGTCAGCAGCGCCATCACGACGCCGATCTCCACCACCCCCGCCCACAGCCGCCCGTCGATCACCCGCTCGGTCGGCTTGCGCGGGCGGCGCGCCATCACGTCCTCGGTGATCGGATCGACGCCCATCGCCAGCGCCGGGCCGGCGTCGGTGATGAGGTTGATCCACAGGATCTGGGTCGCCAGCAGCGGCACGGCCACGGCGCCACCTTCACCGTGCAAGCCGAGCAGTCCCGCGCCGACGATGCCGAGGAACACCGTCAGCACCTCGCCCAGGTTGGACGACAGCAGGTAGCGCAGGAACTTGCGGATGTTGTCCAGCACGCCGCGGCCCTCGCGCACCGCGTGGACGATGGTGGCGAAGTTGTCGTCGGCCAGGATCATGCGGGCCGCGTCCTTGGTGACCTCGGTGCCGGTGCGGCCCATGGCGATGCCGATGTCGGCGGCCTTGAGCGCGGGCGCGTCGTTGACGCCGTCGCCGGTCATCGCCACCACGTTGCCGTCGGCCTGCAGCGCCGCGACGATGCGCAGCTTGTGCCGCGGCGCCACGCGGGCATAGACGCTGGTGCGGCGCACGGCCTCGGCGAGCGCGGGGTCGTCCAGCGCATCGAGGTCGGCGCCGGTCAGCACGGGCGCGCTGGCCTCGACGATGCCGAGATCCGTGGCGATGCGCACCGCGGTGCGCGGGTGGTCGCCAGTGATCATGACGACGCGGATGCCGGCGCCGTGGGCTTCCCGGATCGCCACCGCCGCTTCGGGGCGTGGCGGGTCGATGATGCCGACCGTGCCGACGAAGACGAGGTCGCGCTCCAGCGCCTCGTTCGCGGCGCTGGTGTCTTCGTCCGGCCCGAGCGGGCGGTAGGCGACGGCCAGCGTGCGCAGCGCCGCGTCGGTCAGCGTGCCGACGTCGCGCAGGATGCGCGCGCGCCCGTCCGCGTCCAGCGCCACCATCTCCAGCCCGACCCGCGCCCGGGTGCAGCGCCCGAGCAGCACGTCCGGCGCGCCCTTGGTGATGAGCACGCGCTGGTCACCGTGGTCGTGGTCGCGCGCGATGGTGGACATCATCTTGCGGTCGGAGGTGAAGGGCAGCTCGGCGATGCGCTCGAAGCGCGTGGTGCGGCGCGTGTGCGCGCCCAGCTTGCGCTCGGCAACGAGGAAGGCCGCTTCGGTCGGGTCGCCCTGGATCTCCCAGACGCCTTCTTCCGTCTGGCGCAGGTCGGCGTTGCCCGCCAGGCTGCCGCCGCTGAGCACGGCGGTCTGCTCGTCGCGCAGCGGCCCGGCGGCGAGGGCGGCGCCCTGGTGTTCGACCCGGCCATCCGGCGCGTAGCCGACGCCGGTGACCTGCGTGCTGCCCGAGGCGGTCACCACGCGCACGATGGTCATCTCGGCGCGGGTCAGCGTGCCGGTCTTGTCGGACGCGATCACCGAGGCCGAGCCCAGCGTTTCCACCGCGGCCAGCGTCTTCACGATCGCCTGCCGACCGGCCATGCGCTGCACGCCCATCGCCAGCACCACCGACAGGATCGCCGGCAGGCCCTCCGGCACCACCGCCACCGCCAGCGACACGCCCAGCAGCAGCATGCGCACCAGGTCGGCCGGGGTGTGCGTGGCCGACATCGCCAGCACCGTGCCGACCACGACGAGTGCGATCACCGCCGCCGCCAGCCCGAGCGTGCGGCTGATGCGGGCAATCTCGAGTTGCAGCGGTGTGGGTGCGGCGGTGGTGGCGTCGAGCAGGGTGGCGATGGCGCCCATCTCGGAGTCCATGCCGGTGGCGGTGACCAGCGCCTGGCCGCTGCCCTGCACGATCGCCGTGCCCTTGTAGACCATGCACAGCCGGTCGCCCAGGCTGACCGCTTCGGGCAACGTCGCGGTGTCCTTGAGCACGGATTCGCTCTCGCCGGTGAGCGGCGCTTCCTGCACGTGCAGCGCAGCCGCCGCGACCAACCGCGCGTCGGCGCCCACCGCGTCGCCCTCGGCCAGCACGAGCAGGTCGCCGCGCACCAGATCGGTACTGGGGATGCGCTGGAGCTGGCCGCCGCGCAGCACGGACGAGGTGACCTCGGTCATCCGCGCGAGTGCCGCGACGGCGTGGTCGGCCTTGGCTTCCTGCAACAGGCCCAGCACGGCGTTCAGCACGACGACCAGCCCGATCACGATGGCGTCCAGCGGCCAGCCGTGGCGCCCGTCGAGCGCCCAGACGCCAGCGGCGATGGCCGCCGCCGCGAGCAGCAGCAACACCAGCGGATCGGTGAACTGGCCCAGCGCCCGTTTCCAGAGGCTGGTGCGTCGGGTGGAGCGCAGGGCATTCGGGCCGTCCTGCGCGCGGCGGCGGGTGGCCTCGTCGGCGCTCAGGCCCTGGGCGAGATCGGTGCCCAGCGCCCGTGCCACGGCGTCGGGGCTCAGCAGGGAGGGGTCGTCGAGGTCGGTTCGGGTGGCCTGCATGCCCGCAACGATACCGGCTGCGGCGCGCACGGTCTGTGCGCTGCCGCATGGTTCTGTCGATCAGCGGATGCGGCGGCGGCCGAGGAAGCCCAGCACGCCCAGGCCAGCCAGCATCATCGCCAGCGAGTCGGCTTCGGGCACGGGCGACACGGGCAGCAGGGTCGAGCTGAGTGTGTAGAAGCCACCCAGGCTGCCGGTGCCGGCGCCGGAGACTTCGTAGTAGTAGTCGCCCGCAGTCAGGATGCCAAAGGCGTGCGAGATGCTGCCCGTGACGTCGTTGAACGCGAAGCTGCCGACCGTGGTGTCCACGGCGCCGGCTTCGCGGAACAGCGAGACCTGGCCACCGGTGATGTTCAGTGCGCTGGTCAGGTTGTTCGACACGGCGGTGCTGAACAGGGTCTCCACGGCGGCGAGGCTGAACTGGTAGGTGTCATTGAAACTGCCGACCGGCGTGCGGACCGAAGCGACTTCGAGCGCGTCATGCACACCCCAGTCGGTGGTGGCGGCCTGGGCGTTGAAAGCGAGCGTGCTGGCGATGGCGG
This sequence comes from uncultured Sphaerotilus sp., assembly GCF_963924895.1. Classification (NCBI taxonomy): domain Bacteria; kingdom Pseudomonadati; phylum Pseudomonadota; class Betaproteobacteria; order Burkholderiales; family Sphaerotilaceae; genus Sphaerotilus; species uncultured Sphaerotilus sp. The sequence continues at coordinate 152,341 of NZ_CAWURG010000026.1, read as the reverse complement.
CAGTGGCGGCGAGGAGGGTGAAATGGAGTCGCATCGGGTGCTTTCGGTGGGGGTGACAGGGGCAAGAAACCTGATCGTTCCATCGGGCATGGTTGGCGTCTGTGTCCTACCGAACATTGCCATTGACTTCGGGGGGTGGGCGGCTGGCGGGGCTCGACAGGGCCCTTGTGTTGTGCAGCGCACCGACCGGAACCCGTGTCGCCCCTAAGGTTCGACATGCATCCCAAACACGAAAACCAACCCTTTCAGGCCTACCTCATCGGCGGCGGCATCGGCTCGCTGGCCGCGGCGGCCTTCATGGTCCGGGACGGCGGCGTGCCCGGCCGCTGCATCACGATCCTGGAGGCCGCGTCCGTCCTGGGCGGCAGCCTCGACGGCGCCGGCCACCCCGACCACGGCTACTCCCTGCGCGGTGGCCGCATGCTCACCACCGACAACTACGAGTGCACCTGGGGCCTGTTCCGCTCGATTCCGTCGCTGGAGCACGCCGAGCAGACCGTGTACGACGAGACCGTCGCCTTCAACGCGCTGCACCAGGCCAATGCCATGGCGCGGCTGATCGACTGCCGGCGCGCCAAGGTGCCGGTGCATGCCATGGGCTTCTCGCTGCATCACCGACTGCCTGTCGCCGTCGTTTTTCGAGACCGAGTTCTGGTTCCTCTGGTCGACCACCTTCGCCTTCCAGCCCTGGCACAGCGCGGTCGAGTTCCGCCGCTATCTGCACCGCTTCCTGCTGGAGTTCTCGCGCATCGAGACCCTGGCCGGCGTCAAGCGCACGGTCTACAACCAGTACGACTCGCTGGTGCTGCCGCTGCAGCGCTGGCTGGAGGCGCAGGGCGTGCGCCTGGTCACGGACTGCACCGTGACCGACATCGACGTCTACCAGCTGCTGGAGATCGACCTGCCGATTCCGCCGGTGACGCGGCATGACCAGTCGCTGCACGCGCAGTTCGACGCGCTGGTCAAGGCACTGCAGTGACCTGCAGCGCCCATCACCACTGTCTGGTCAGCGCTTGCGCTGCCAGGCCTTCAGCCGGGTCGCGCCCAGACCCGCCAGTCCGGCCAGGAACAGCATCGCCGTTGCCGGTTCCGGCACCGGCGTCACCGGTGCCAGGGGGCCGCCGCTGAAGCCGAGACTGCCCGCATCGACCAGGCCGGTGCCGAAGTTCTGCATCCCGCAGTCGTTCGAGATGGCGTTGTCCACCAGCGTGACCGCGCCGTTCAGGCCGATGGCACGGCCGCAGATGATCTGCGCGCCATCGTTGAGCGTCACGCTGGTCAGCGCGAGCAGGTTGCCGGCGAAGTCGGTGCCGGTGCCCAGCGTCGCGGAGCTGCCGATCTGCCAGTAGATGCCGCTGCCGGCGCCAGCGTTGAGCACGCTGATGAAGGAGTCACTGGCGGTGGTCAGCGTGCTGCCGATCTGGAAGATGAAGTCGCGGTTCGGATCACCTTGGAAATCGAGCACCAGCGTGCCGGTCAGCTGGGCCGAGGTGTTGAAGTGGTAGACCCCGGGCGTCAGCGTGGTGAGTCCGGGCGAGCCCATCACCTGACCGGTCAGGTTGGAATCGAAAGCCTGTGCGGCGAGGGCGTTGTAGGCGGTCGTGGCGTCCGTGAGGGCCAGCTGCGCGACCGCGTCGTTGGCGTGCACGGTCCCGCCGTTGACGTTGACGCCCGAGAACAGACCGGTGATCGAGGCGCCGGGGCTGGTGCCCAGGTCACCAAAGATCTGCGTGGGCAGGTTCGGGGCGCTGTGGGCATCCGTCACTGTGGTGCCGGCGAGCACGGCGAAGCTCTGGGCGGATCCCAGCTCGGGTGCCGCGTGTGCCGGCATGGCCGTGAGCGCGATCACCGCTGCGAGGGCAATGGCCTTCGGGACCAGCTTGAAATGGCGAATGAGAGGGGTATGCATAGCGTGCTTTCGTAGTCACCGGACAGGCCTCCGGTGCGGGCTTGGACTCCTGTGTCTTGTAGAAGCTGTGCCCGCGGCGGTCTGTGCGCCAGCGAACATGGCCCCCCCATCCAAGGGGGGGTGGGGTATGCGTGCTACCGCACAGATCCGCCGCCGGTCCGCGGGCACAGTCTGGCCTTCTCGTCGCCTGTTTCTGCCCATCTCGGGGTATCACCGCACCGGAGTGCCGCATGACCCCTGTCCGGAATCACCTGATCGAATTGCTGCCCGAACTGGATCGCAAGCGCCTGCTGGCCCGCTGCGAACCGGTGCCGCTGGTGCTGGCGCAGGTGCTGTGCGAGCGTGGCGCGCCGCTGGAGCATGTCCATTTCCCGCTCGACAGCTTCATCTCGCTGGTGACCCATCTGGATGGCCACCCGGGTCTGGAGGTCGGCATGATCGGCCGCGAGGGCGTGCTCGGCGCTTCGCTGGCGCTGGGCATGCCGGCGGTGCCGCTGCAGGCGGTGGTGCAGGGTGCCGGCACGGCCTGGCGGGTGAGCACCTGCGATTTCCTGGTGGAGCTGGCCCGCAGCCAGGCCTTGCAGCACTACCTCCACCGCTTTCTGTACGTGCGCATGGCGCAGCTGGCCACCTCGGCGGCCTGCCTGCGTTTTCACCTCATCAAGCCGCGGCTGGCGCGCTGGCTGCTGATGAGCCAGGACCGCGCCCATGCCGACCACTTCCGGGTCACGCACGAGTTCCTGGCCTACATGCTCGGCGTGCGCCGGGTGGGGGTCACCGTGGCGGCCGGCGCGCTGCAGCGCCGCGGTCTGATCCTCTACCACCGGGGCGAGCTGCAGGTGCTGGACCGGGCCGGACTCGAAGCCAGCGCGTGCACCTGCTACGCCACCGACTGCCAGTCTTACACCGACACGCTCGGCGTCCCGTCCTTCGCAGCGCGGCACCTCGTCTGACAGACGGCGGCCGTGGTGCACCGCACCATCGTGCCCTCCCAATCCCCTTTTTCGCGGCACCCCTGGTGCCGCAGCCGGAGCCTTCCATGACCACTCCCTTTCAGTCCGGCCCGCACTGGAGCACCGCCTCGTTCGGTGACACCGCCGACACCTCGCCCATGGAGCTGTCGGCCCAGGGCGACCACCTGGATCTGTGCCAAGGCCTGCGCGGCCGGCTGTTCGCCGCGCGCTGTCGCGCCGAGGTGGTGCACGGCTTCATCGCCTCGCACCTCGTGACCACCGCGCTGGGCGTGATGGCACTGGTGGTGGCTGGCTGGCTGGTCCTCTGAGGCATGGCGCCACAGGAACTTCTGCGCCTGGTCCCGGACGCCTCGTCGGCACTGCAGGACATCCTCGGCGCGTCTTCGGACGCCGTGCAGCCGCCCATCCGCGCGGAGATCTTCGGCCCGCAGCGCTTCGCGCAGCATGGCCGCAGCCTGGCCGAGACGCACCGCGCCGAGCGGGCGACCTCGCACGCGCAGACCTTCTTCCCGCGCCTGCGCAGCAACATCGACGCGCTGCGCCACGCCCACCGCTACATCGGCGTGCAGGCGGCCACCGGCTACGACATCAGCCCCGCCGCCGAGTGGCTGCTCGACAACTTCCACCTGATCGAGGCGCAGCTCAAGGAGATCCACGACGGCCTGCCGCGGCGCTATTTCCGCGCGCTGCCGGTGCTGGTGGACGAGCCGCTGGCCGGCCTGCCGCGCATCTACAGCGTCGCCTGGGCCTTTGTGGCGCACACGGACGGCGCCTTCGACGATGACCTGCTGGTGCAGTTCCTGTGTGCCTACCAGGAGGTGCGGCCGCTCAACCTGAGCGAGCTGTGGGCGCTGCCGACCACGCTGCGCGTGGTGCTGATCGAGAACCTGCGCCGGCTGGCCGAGCGGGTGGCGACCAACAAGGCCGCCCGCGAAGTGGCCAACCTGTGCTGCGACCGCATCGACACCTGCCCGCTGGTGGATCTGGACCGCCTGCTGGAGGTGCTGGTGCGGCGGGGCGTCGGGCCGGTGTTCCTGGCGCAGATGGCGCTGCGGCTGCAGGACCGCTGGGTCGGCGGGGTGACCCCGGCGCAGGCGGCGGTGCTGGACTGGCTGCACAGCGCGCTGCCCGACCTGGCCGCGCTGCAGACCCAGCAGCGCGCCGACCAGGCCGCCGACAACCTGAGCGTGAGCAACGCGGTCACCGCGCTGCGCGCCATCGGGGACGCCGACTGGGCCGACATCGTCTGCCGCACCAGTGCGCTGATGCAGCGCCTGCTGGACTCGCCGGTGTTCGCCGCCGAACAGGCCATCACGCGCGACCAGACGCTGCACGGCATCGAGCTGCTCGCGCGGCGCAGCGGCCTCAGCGAGGTGCAGGTGGCCGACGCACTGCTCGACCAGATGCGCACCGCGACCGGCCCCGAGCAAGCCGCGGCCACGGCGGGACACTGGCTCTTCGACGCCGGCCGGCCGGCGCTGCTGGCGGCCCTCGGGCTGCACGAACGGGCGGCGCAGGTCTGGATGGCGGCGGTGCGCCGGCTGGCGCTGCCGATCTACCTGGGGGTGCTGATGGCGGGCACCCTGGGCTCGATCGCCTGGCTGATGCGGCGCCACGGGGTCGCCGTGCTCAGCGACTGGCACCTGCTCGGCGGCGTGCTAGGGGTCGTGCTGATGCTGTTCCCGGTGTCCGAGGCGGTCGTGGCCGTGCTGCACCGGCTCATCAGCGAGTCCACCCGGCCGCAGCACCTGCCGCGGCTGGCGCTGGCGGAGGGCATTCCGGCCGAACACCGCGTCATGGTGGTGATCCCGGGCATGCTGACCGACGCGGCGGCCACCCGCGCGCTGACGCACCGGCTGCTGCTGCACCACCTGGCCAATCCCGAGCGCCACACCCAGTTTGCGCTGCTGACCGACTGGGCGGACGCCGACACCCAGCACTGCGCGACGGACGCGGCGCTGCTGGACGATGCGGTCCGGCAGGTCCGTGCCCTCAACGCCCGCCATCCCGCCAACAGCGCAGACCACACCGACGCCCCGCGCTTCATCGTGCTGCACCGCGAGCGCCTGTTCAGCCCGACCGAGCAGCGCTGGATCGGCTGGGAGCGCAAGCGCGGCAAGCTGGAGCAGCTGATCGGTGCCATCGCCTCCCCGGTGCCGGGGCAGCCCGCACCCTTCCTCGATCTGGGTGCCGAGTCGGCCATCGCGCCGGACACCCGCTACCTGGTCACGCTTGACAGCGACACCCGCCTGCCCCCTGGCCGGCTGCGCGAGCTGGTCGGCGTGGCCGCCCACCCGCACAACCAGCCGCGCTTCGACGCCACGGGCCGCGCCGTGGTCGCCGGCTACGGCATCCTGCAGCCGCGCATCATGACGCCGCTGCCGGCGCCGACCGACGTCACCGTCTACCACTGGCTGTTTGCCGGCCAGTGCGGCATCGACCCCTACAGCGCCGCCAGCTCCGAGGTCTACCAGGACCTGTTCGGCGAGGGCACCTTCACCGGCAAGGGCCTGCTGAACGTGCAGGCCATGCACGCCGTGCTGGCCGGCCGCCTGCCCGAAGGCCGTGTGCTCAGCCACGACCTGCTCGAAGGCTCGATGGCCCGCTGCGCCGCCGTCACCGACATCGCGCTGGTCGAGGACGCCCCCTTCCACGCCGATGTGGCCGCCTCGCGCGTGCACCGCTGGACACGCGGCGACTGGCAGCTGCTGCCTTTCCTGCTGCAGCCGCGCCGCTACGGGCTGCGCGCGGTGAACGCCTGGAAACTGTTCGACAACCTGCGCCGCTCGCTGGTCACGCCGATGTCGCTGGGGCTGCTGCTGCTCTCGCTGGCCGGGGTGGGCGTGTCACCGTGGGTGGCGCTGGCGCTGGTGCTGGCTGCGTTCGCCGCCGGACCGACCATGGGCGCGGTCGCCGGCTTCCTGCCGGGCCGTGAAGACCTGGCCCGGGGCTACTTTTTCAACGCCGCGGCGCGCGACGTCGGGCGTGCGCTGGGCAGCGGGCTGTATCTGCTGGCGCAACTGCTGCAACAGGCCCTGATGGCGGTGGACGCGATCGTCCGCGCGCTGTACCGCATGCTGGTCAGCCGGCGCCACCTGCTGCAGTGGACCACCGCGGCTGCGGCGCAGGCTGCGGCCTCGGTCGATCTGCGCGTGGTGGCGCGGGGCCATGCCTCGGAGCCGGTCGTGGCGCTGGTGCTGTTCGGCATCCTGCTGGCCGTGGACACGCCGTACCCGGTCTTCTCTGCGGCGCTGTGCCTGCTGTGGGCGTGCTCCCCGCTGACCACCTGGTGGGTGAGCCGGCCCCGTCCGGCCCGCGCGGATGCCGAGCTGCCCCCCGCCGAGCAGGCCCGCCTGGCGTCCATCGCCCGCGACACCTGGCGCCTGTTCGAGCGCGTGATCGGCCCGGAGGACCGGTTCCTTCCGCCCGACAACCTGCAGACCCTGCCGCACGACATGGTCGCGCACCGCACCTCGCCGACCAACATCGGCCTCTACCTGCTCAGCACCGCCTGTGCGCGCGCCTTCGGCTGGATCGGCACGCCCGAGCTGGTGAGCCGGCTCGAAGCCACGCTGGCCACGCTCGCCACGCTGGAGCGCCACCGCGGCCACTTCCTCAACTGGTACGACACGCAGTCCGGCGCGCCGCTGCTGCCGATGTACGTCTCCACCGTCGACAGCGGCAACCTGAGCGGCCACCTGCTCGCGGTCGCCCAAGCCTGTCTGGCGCTGGCCGAGGCGCCGGACCAGGCTGAAACGCCCGACACGGTGCAGCGCCTGCGCGCGCTGGCCGCCGCCTGCGAGCAGCTCGCCTGGGAAGCCGATTTCAGCTTCCTCTACCACCGCAAGCGCCACCTGCTGCACATCGGCTACCGCGTCACCGAGCAGCAGCTCGACGCCGGTTTCTACGACCTGCTGGCCTCCGAGTCCCGCCTGACCAGCCTGCTGGCCATCGCCAAGGGCGACGTACCAGTGGGCCACTGGTCCGCGCTCGGCCGGCCGTTCTACGCGGTGGGCGACCACGCGGGGCTGCGCTCGTGGTCCGGCTCGATGTTCGAGTACCTGATGCCCAGCCTCGTGCTGGACGAGCCGCACGGCAGCGTGCTGCGCGAGGCCTGCCACGCCGCCTTGCGCGAGCAGATCGCCTTCGCGGACGGGCAGGGCGTGCCCTGGGGCATTTCCGAATCGGCCTATGCCGGACGTGACCACACGCTGGCCTACCAGTACGCACCGCAGGGCGTGCCGCGGCTGGCCCTGCGCCGCACGCCGCCGGACGAGCTGGTGATCGCGCCCTACGCCACCGCGCTCGCGGCGCTGATCGCCCCCAAGCGGGCGTCCGCGAACTTCACGGCACTGGAAAAGCTGGGCGCGCGGGGACCGTATGGTTTCCTGGAAGCCCTCGATTTTTCGCCCTCGCGGCAAGGCGACGGCGCGACCTTCACGCCCGTCAGCACCTTCATGGCCCACCACCAGGGCATGACCATCGTCGCGCTGGCCAATGTGCTGCTGGGCGGTGTGGCGCAGCGCTGGGGCATGGCGAATGCGCACATCGAGGCGGTCGAATCGCTGCTGCACGAACGTGCGCCGCGCGAAGTGCCCGTGCTGGAGGCGCCGCCGGCCGGCCCGCCGCTGCAGGCGCTGCAGCGCCGCGCCCCGGGCCTGCTGCGCGAGGTGGTGCCGGGCGTGGCCGGGATCGAGCCGACCCATGTGCTCTCGAACGGCCGCTACAACGTCTCGCTGCGCGCCAACGGCGCCGGCTGGAGCCGCTGGGGCGCAACAGGCATCACCCGCTGGCGCGACGACGCGCTGCGCGACGCCCAAGGCAGCTTCTTCTACCTGCGCTGGGACCGCCAGCCGACGCCGGTGTCCCTCACCCAGCACCCCGCGCCCGACCCCGCCGCCCACTACCACAGCATCTTCCACGCCGACCGGGTCTGCCTGGACGCGCGCTGGACCGAGCTGCAGGCGCACATCACCGTCTGGGTCAGCCCGGAGGACGACATCGAGTTCCGCCAGGTCGAGCTGCACAACCTGAGCGACCGCACGATCGAGGTCGAGCTGCTCTCGGCCTTCGACATCACCCTGTCGGATGCCCGCGCGGACGAGGCGCATCCCGCCTTCACCAACCTCTTCGTGCGCGCCGAATGGCAGGCCTCGCAGCAGGCGCTGATCTTCGCCCGCCAGCCCCGGCTGCCGACCGAGCACGGCCTGCAGGTGGCGCATTTCCTGGCCGACACCGATCCGCAGACCACCGAGGTGCGCCTGCAGACCGACCGCCAGCGCTGGCTCGGCCGCAACCGGGCGGTGGGCGATCCGCTGGCGGAGTTCGATGCCGCGCCGGTCGGCACGGGTGACGAGCGCGTCCGGCTGGACACCGGGCTGGACCCCGTCTGCGCGATGGCCGTGCGGCTGCGGCTGGCGCCCCATTCGGTGTCGCAGCTCACCTTTGCCACCGCCGCGTCCGACAACGGCGGCACGCTGCACGCCGTGATCGACAAGTACCGCCAGCCCAGCCACGTCAAGCGCGCCTCGCTGATGTCGGCCACGCTGACCGGCATCCGGCTGCGCGCGCTGCGCATCAGCCCGGAACACTTTGCGGCGGTGCAGCTGCTGTCCACGGTGCTGCTGTTCAGCGTGACCCGGCCGCCGACGCGGACGGTCGCGCTGGAAGACCTCGGTGTCTGCGACCGGCGCCTGCTCTGGCGCTTCGGGCTGTCGGGCGAGCGGCCGCTGGTGCTGGTCCAGATCGCCACCGTGCAGGACCTGGGGCTGGTGCGTTCGCTGGCGCAGGCGCTGCGGCTGTGGTCCTGGGGCGAGGTGGCCTGCGATCTGGTGGTGGTCAATGCCGAGCCGGCGTCCTACCTGATGCCGGTGCAGCGCGAGATCCACGTGCTGCGCGACCGCCACACCGCCGACAGCGCCGCCGAGCGCCGCGTGCCCGGTGCGCCGAGCACGACGCTGCATGTGCTGAGCACGGAGGAGCTGAGCGCGGACGAGCTGTCCACGCTGAAGACGCTGGCACGGGTGCGCTTCCATGGCGACGGCCGGCCGCTGCTGCACCACGTCCAGGCCTGGAGTGCGTGGCACGAGCAGTCGCTCGCGGCACGGCAGGAGGTCTCGACCGCTGTGCTCGTGGCCAGCGCGGTGCCCGCCCGGGTGGCGACCACCGAGGGGGCGTTCGATCCTGCATCGGGCGACTTCCGCTTTCCGGTCGGTGCGGGCCGGCGGCCGGTGCGGCCGTGGATCAATGTGCTGTCCAACCCCGACTTCGGCACGCAGGTGTCCGAGGCCGGCGGTGGCTACACCTGGGCCGTGAACAGCCGCATGAACCAGCTCACCGCCTGGTCGAACGACCCGGTGGCCGATCCGCAGTCCGAGTGGTTCCTGCTGCAGGACCGCCGCACGCTGGAGGTCTGGAGCGTCACGCCCTCGGCCTGGGGCCTGTCGGGCGATGGTGGCGAGGACGGCGGCGACTACCGCGTCGCGCACGGCCAGGGCCTGAGCGTCGTGCGCCACCGGCGCGGTGACCTGGCGGTGACGGCGGCCTGGTGTGTCGACGCGGACACGGCGGTCAAGCAGGTCCGCCTGCACCTGGTCAACCACGGCTCGCGCACGCTGCAGCTGCGCGTGATCGGCATGGCGGAATGGATGATGGGCGCGAACCGCTCCGACCGCAGCACCGTCCACACCGCGCAGCTCCGCCAGCGCCTGCCCGCCCAGCGGCTCACCGCGCTGCTGGCGACGCAGCGCGAGCGCGCCGGCGGTTTCGGCGGCGGCACCGCCTTCCTGGCGCTGGCCGGCCCGGACACCGACGGCGAGGGCGAAGACTGGACCTGCGACCGGCGCGAGTGCTTCGACGCGCGGGGCCGCCCCGTGCTGCCGGACCACTTCGACCAGCAGCAGGGCATCGGCCTGGATCCCTGCGCCGCCCTGTCGAGCCGGCTGACGCTGGGCGGGGGCGAGCAGGGCGAGCGGGTCTTCCTGCTCGGCTATGCGGACAGCCCCGACGCCGCGCGCCGCATCGCCACCGTTGCCGCCACCAAGTCGGCGGCGCAGCGTGTGGACGAGGTGCGCAAGCGCTGGGACGGGCTGCTCGGTGCCACCACCGTGCAGACCCCCGATCCGCTGTTCGACGCCATGGTGAACCGCTGGCTGCTTTACCAGACGGTGGCCTGCCGCCTGTGGGCCAAGGCGGGCTTCTACCAGGCCGGCGGCGCCACGGGTTTCCGCGACCAGTTGCAGGACGCGATGGCGCTGGCCTGGGCGGCGCCGCAGGTGCTGCGCGACCAGATCGTGCTGTGCGCCTCGCGGCAGTTCGCCGAGGGCGACGTGCAGCACTGGTGGCACGCGCCGCAGGGCGCAGGCGTGCGCACCCATTTCTCCGACGACCTGCTGTGGCTGCCCCACGCCTGCGTCCACTACCTGCACACCACGGGCGACACCGCCTTGCTCGACCAGCCGGTGGCCTTCATCGCCGGCATGCCGATCCCCGAAGGTGCCGAGGACGCCTACTACACCCCCACCAAGAGCGAGGAGCTGGCCTCGGTCTACGAGCACGCGGCCCGCGCCATTGACCGCAGCCTGCCGGTCGGCGCCCACGGCCTGCCGCTGATGGGCAGCGGCGACTGGAACGACGGCATGAACCGCGTCGGCATCGAGGGCCGGGGCGAGTCGGTCTGGCTGGGCTGGTTCCTGTGCAAGCTGGTGGCGGACTTTGCGCCGCTGGCCCGCGCCCGCGGCGACGAGGAACGCGCCCTGCGCTGGGAACACGCCGCCCAGGGCTGGACGCTGGCCCTGCTCGGCCCGGCCTGGGACGGCCACTGGTTCAAGCGCGCCTTCTTCGACGACGGCTCGGCGCTCGGCGCCCAGGCCAACCCCGAGGCGAAGATCGACCTGATCGCGCAGGCCTGGGCGGTGCTGTCGAAGGTGGCGCCACCCACCTGGCAGCATCTGGCGCTGGCGGCAGTGGAAACCCACCTCGTCGACCACGACGCCGGGCTGATCCGCCTGCTCGACCCGCCGCTGGCCAAGGCCGAGCCGAGTGCCGGCTACATCCAGGCCTACCCGCCCGGGGTGCGCGAGAACGGCGGGCAGTACTCCCACGCTGGCGTCTGGGCGCTGATGGCCGAGGCGCAGGCCCAACATCCGCATGCGCTGCGTGCGGAGGCGGATACCGCGTGCGACACGGTCTACCGCTATTTCACCTACCTCAGCCCTGCGCACCGGGCTGCGAATCCGACGTACGGCGCCGTCTACGGCATCGAGCCGTATGTGATGGCGGGCGACGTCTACAGCCAGCCGCCCTATGTCGGGCGGGGCGGCTGGAGCTGGTACACCGGCTCGGCGGCGTGGCTGCACCGGGCGGCGATCGAGTCGATGTTCGGGCTGCAGCTCGACGCGCAGGGGCTGTGCTTCACGCCCTGCCTGCCCACGCACTGGCCGCAGGCCACCCTGACCCTGCGCCGCGAGGGCAGGGTCCTGCGCTTCACGCTGGTGCGCTCCACGGCGGCGCAGGTGGCCCTGGCGCCCGGCGAGCGCCTGCTGCGTCCGGGTGAGCGGCTGCTCTGGGCGGGGCTGGCCGCGGACAGCCGCTGCGTCGTGCCGCTGCTGGCTGACGCGCCGTGAGCGCGCGGTGCGGGCGGTGCCGGCGGTGCTGGTGGGCGTGTCCGGCAGCCGGGGGCGGTGCTGTCCTACACCCGCAGGCGTCCGCCGCCGATGGCCCGCAATCGCTGGGGTTTCTACAGTGTAGTTGTCCGTCCGGTGCGCTGACGCACCGACCCAGACGATTCGAACACCCTCACAGGAGCACTGCCATGACCCGTACCCTGACCCGCCGCTTCACCCTGTCCCTCACCGCCACCGTGGCTGCCATGACGCTGGTACTCGCCTCCGGCTGTGCCGTCACGCGCGGCCAGGAAAGTGTCGGCGCCTATGTCGATGACACGGCGATCACCACCGCGGTCAAGGCCCGCTACGTCGACAACCGCCAGGTCGACGCCAGCAGCATCAGCGTCGAGACGCTCAACGGCACCGTGATGCTGTCCGGCTTCGCCAAGAGCACGACCGAACGCGCGATGGCCGAGTCGCTGGCGATGAAGGTTGGCGGCGTGAAGTCGGTCAAGAACGAAATCGCCGTGCGTCCGTGATCCCCACGGCCGCGATCCAACCCCCGAAACGCTTCACCCTCAACCACTGAAGGAGTTCACATGAACTGGGACCGCATTCAAGGCAACTGGAAGCAAGTCGCCGGCAAGGCCAAGACCCAATGGGGCAAGCTGACCGACGACGACCTCGACGTCGTGGCCGGCCACCGCGAGCAGCTCGCCGGCAAGATCCAGGAACGTTATGGCATCGCCCGCGAAGAGGCTGTCAAGCAAATGGACGCCTGGCAGAGCACGGCGGACGACGCCTGGTTCACGGTCAAGTCGGAAACGCCGCCGCGCTGACTCACAGCGGCAGGCGCGCCCTGAGCGGACAGTGGTCCGACACGGCGAGCAGCGGCTCCGGCCGCTTGTCGTTCGCCTCCAGCGTGCGGCCGAGGAAGCCCAGGGCCACCTTCTCGGCCCCCGGCACCACGCCGCCGCCCGCTGGCAGCCGCACCGTGATGTGGTCCAGCCCGACGGGATTGCGGCAGCCCAGCGCCTTCGCATCGGTCAGGCGTTCCATCTCGGCCGGGTCCAGCACACGGGCCTTGGCGTCCTTGCACAGGGCCGTTGTTTCCGCGTTGAGCGGGCAGGCAGTGTCCAGCGCCGTGAGCAGCGAGGCAGCCGGCACGCCGTCATTCACCTCGCGCCACAGGCTGGTCGAGCGCACCCCCGGCACATGAACCTCCGTCGCCTGACCGCGGCTGCGCACCAGCGTGCCGGCAGGCAGGCTCGCCTCGTGGGCGATGTTGCGGTTGAAGTCGCCGAGCAGTACCACAGCGTCGACACCTTGGCTGCGCTCCTGCAACCAGTTCTCCAGCGGCTGGAGCTGCGACTGCAGCACCGTGCAAGCCGGGTCCTCGCCCGCCAACTGCCCGCGTCCATTGCCGTTGCCTCCGCCTTCGAGCGGCGACACACAGGCGGACTTCAGGTGCACCGTCATGAACCGCGTCACCTTGCCGCCGATGCGCAAGGCCAGTGACAGGCCTGGCCGCGGTTGCTCCTTGACAGGCCGGTCCGGCAGCGCGAGCGGCGCGTACACCTCGCAGGTCCCCACGGCAGATGCCACCTTGCGCCGCCACGCGAAGGCCAGCCGCTGCACCTTGTGCGACGTGAAGCCGCAGACCTCGTAATCGCGCCCGCCGTCGGGCAGCACCTCGCGCACCGCCTGCACGCTGCTGACCTCCTGGAAGGCGATCACGTCGGCGTTCACCTTGGTGGCCAGCACCTCGGCGATCTGCTGGCGGCGCTTGGCCAGCGCGGCCTCGGTGACGGCCACCGGCTTGTGGCGGCTCTGCCAGACATCGCAGGGCGGCAGCTGGCCGATGTCCCACTCGATCTTGGCATTGCGGCCCCAGCGCAGCTGCCAGCCGGTTTTCGGGCCGTTCGGGTCCGGGCGCCACAGCTCGCCGGCCCCGGCTTTCGAGAAACGCTGCCCGCAGGCGGCGATCCAGCGCGTGGCGAGCGGCGCATCCAGGTGCCAGCCCAGGTTCCAGGTGGCGACGGTGACGTCGGTGGCCGATGCGGCGCTGGCCGCCAGCGTCAGGGCAAGGGAGAGGAAGTGTCGTTGCATGGGCGCGATTGTGCGTCCGTCGATCCGCCCGCATAGGGCACGATCCCGGACGGTACCCGCACCGACGCCGGCTGCACATGCGCGTCCTGGTCGTCGAAGAACATCTGCGCACCGAAGGCCGCGAGCACCTGGTCCTTCGACGCACCCCCCATGAAGAAGGCCTCGTCCACATCGACCTGCCAGTCGCGCAGCGTGTGGATGACGCGGGCGTGCGCCGGGCTGCTGCGCGCGGTGACGATGGCGATGCGCACCGGGCAGGGCGCGCCGCGGCTGCGGAACTCCTGCTGCAGCGCCGACAGCCGCAGCAGCAGCTTGGCGAACGGCCCCTCCGCCATCGCGCGGCGGCGGTTGGCCTGCTCGTGCGCGGCGAAGGCGTCCAGGCCCTGCGTCTTGTAGATGTGCTCCGACTCGGGCGAGAACAGCACCGCGTCGCCATCGAAGGCGATGCGGATCTGGCCCTCGGGTGCCCGGAACGTGGCGGGCGGGTCGTAGAGCAGGGCCGCCGCCACGCCGTGGTCGATCGCCTCCTGCACATCGCCGCGGTTGCGCGACAGGAACAGGTCCACCTCGAAGGCCTTCAGGTACTCCACCAGCGAGCGCGCCCCGCCCGTGAACGCCGCGCGCGTGATGTCCAGCCCGTGCGCCTCGATCGCGTTGAAGGCGCGCAGGCCCGTGTCCGGCGAGTTGCGCGAGACGACCACCACCTCGATGCGCCGCTCCGGCAGCAGCGGGTTCAGCCCGAGCAGCGCCTGCACCAGCGGGAAGGCGGTGCCGGGGCGCAGCGGCTCGTTCTCGTGGGCGCGCTGGTAGCTGCAGAACGCCGCCACGCCCTGTTCGTCATAGAGCCGGTTCTCGTGCTCCAGGTCGAACAGGGCGCGGGAGCTGATGCCGATGACGAGCTTGTCGGTGAGGGAGTAGGGCATGGGGGGACTTTGCCCGTTCAGGCATCACCCTAGCGGTTCGGTTCGGTCCGATCGAAAGCGCCGAGGCTTCTGTAGAGGAACAGCATCGACCGGTGCAGGCTGCGCAGGCCCTGCTTGCGCTGATGGTTCAGCGGGCGGGTGTGCTGCGCAGCCAAGCGGGCCATGGTGCGCACCCATTTCACAACCACTCTGCGCATGGGTTGCGCTGCCGTTTGTAAAAGCGTGCATTTCTCCGCGGTGCAGGTCAACTGCCCAGCGAGTTGTTCGGCCATCCGCTCGGATATCTCGATACGCGAAATGCGGACAAAGCCCCGAGACGCGCTGCTCAAAGTCAGCCAGAGGGTCTCGGTGCCGGCCATGCGCTCGACCAGCCAGGTGTCGGGGCAGCAACCATGCCGCTCGCATGTCAGAACTTGAGCAAGCCGCAAAGCGTCCAACGCGTCCATGTCGACAGACGCCGAATGATCTGAACCGCTGCGCAAGCTCAGCAATACACGCTCCTTGCCCAGACAGACCACTTCCACGCTCAAACCAGAATCTTCTTGCATTTTTTTCACCTCGATCGACCCATGAATCGGAGCCTTCCCCCACTCGTCGGCTTCTGCAAGGACTGACTTAAATCCAATGGGATGCACGCCTGCTGATTTGGCCGATCAGAGAGGTGCTCCAGCCGCTACGTAAGACTATTCCTGACCACCCATTCGTGGGGTAGTGGCGCAATCCCTGATGACGGTCACGGTGTCGCTTTGACGCAAATAATCCGTGGAACGACTCGGTATTGGCTGCCGAAATCGAGTCTGTTACAGCGCGCTCAGTTTAATCTGAAGAAAAAGACCATAAAGGCCTTGCTGTTCTGTGAAATCAGGCCTATCGCAAGGGTGCAGTCGAGTTTGAATTTGGAAAATTCGGTACTGCTTGGATTTTTGTAAAGTGATCGATTTTCGCGCTATCCTATTGACAAATCGATTCGAATTTGGATTTTCCAGATTCAACGGCTGCACCAAGACCATTCGATCCGATCCGTACCTGTCTGGCCGAGTTCTAGCCAACACGTCCGCTGCGGCCACTCTGGATGGTTCGGACTATCCGCCAACCACCCCGGCTCCATCGCCACGCCGGCATTGCGCACCTTCGGCGCACCATCGCGTCCCGGTTCGCCGCCCAGGTGCCCACCGGTGTAGACCTGCAGCGCCGGCATTGAGGTGGTCAGCGTCATCGCGAGCCGGCCGTCCGACGAGGTCAGCACCGCGGCGGCAGGTGCCCCCGCATCAAGCAGCCAGCCGTGGTCGTAGTCTCCGCCGATCGCTCGCCCGGTCCGGAAATCGAATGCCGTCCCTTCGACCGGATGCGGCCCGTCGACAGGCAGCAGCTCGGCATCGACGGGCAGGTACTGCCCCGCAGCGAGCTGCAGCGTGTGGCCGAGCACGCTACCCGGCTGTGCGTCGAGGTTGAAGTAGGCGTGCTGCGTCGGCGCGACCGGGCAGGGCGCGTCCACCGTGGCGCGGATCTCCATGGACATCGCCATCGCGTCGGTCAGCGTGTAGGTGACGTCCAGGTGCAGCGCGCCGGGGAAGCCCTGGTCGCCCGCGGGACTGTCGAGCGAGAAGGTGACCGCGGTGTCGCTCTGCTGCGTGACCTGCCAGCGGCGGTGGCTGAAGCCGTCCGGGCCGCCGTGGAGCTGGTGGCGCGAGCCGGCCGGGTGTGGCGCGAGCGCGTGGGTGACGCCGTCGCGCTGCAGTTGTGCGTGGGCGATGCGGTTGGCATAGCGGCCCACGGTGGCGCCGAGGTAGCCGCCACGGGTGCCGTGGTCCTCGGGCGCCGGGTGGCCGATCAGCACCTCGCGGGGCGCTTCGCCAGGCACCGGCACACGACAGGACAGCCAGGTGGCGCCCCAGTCCATGAAGGTGACTTCGAGGCCGCCGGGGCGGGCGAGTCGGATGAACTGGGGGTGGTCGAACGGCATGGACTGCAGTCTAGCGGCCCATCCAGCGGCGCACCTGTTCGCGCTGCGCCGCGGTGTAGTGCAGCCCGAGCTTGCTGCGCCGCCAGAGCACGTCGTCGGCACAGGTGGCCCATTCGGTGGCTTGCAGGAAGCGCAGTTCCGCCTCGTGCAGGCCGGGCGCGATCTCGGCGCCGAGGCCGGCGAGCGCGTCCACGCCCTGCAGCAGTTCGTCGATCCGGCTGCCGTAGGCGCGTGCCAGACGGCGGGCGAGCGTTGCGGGCAACCACGGATGGCGCTGCTGGACTTGCGCCAGGAAGCGCTCGAAATCGGTGTCCGGCCGCTGCGCCGGGCCGATCCAGGCCGAGAAGTCGCCGCCGGGCAGCGTGCGGCCGGCGGTCCAGGGCGCACGCGGATCGCCGAGCATCTGGCCGACCTTGTGCGCCGCGTCCGCGGCCAGCTTGCGGAAGGTGGTGATCTTGCCGCCCCACACGCTCAGCAGCGGCGCGGCGTCGGTGTTCGTCTCCAGCAGGTAGTCGCGCGTCACGGCGGACGGATCGCCCGAGGCATCGTCCAGCAGCGGACGCACGCCCGAGTAGCTCCACACCACGTCGGCGGGCTTGACCGGGCGGGTGAAGTAGCGGCTGGCCTGTTCGCACAGGTAGGCGATCTCGTCGGCGTCGATGCGGGCGCTGTGCGGGTCGCCGTGGATTTCCTGGTCGGTGGTGCCGATCAGCGTGAACTCGCCTTCGTAGGGGATGGCGAAGATGATGCGCTTGTCGGGGTTCTGGAAGATGTAGGCGTGGTCGTGCTCGAAGCAGCGGGGCACGATGATGTGGCTGCCCTTGACCAGGCGCAGGCTGCGGGTGGCGAGCGCCTCGCCGCGGGCGGACTGGGCCTGCTGGCGCAGGAACGTTTCCGCCCATGGCCCGGCGGCGTTGACCAGGGCGCGGGCCTGCACGGTGTGCGTGTGGCCGTCGCCGGATTGCAGCGTCGCGCGCCAGCCCTCGGCGCTGCGCACGGCGGCGGTGCAGCGGGTGCGGGTGAGGATGTGGGCGCCCTGGGCCTGCGCGTCGAGTGCGTTCAGCACCACCAGCCGCGCATCGTCCACCCAGCCGTCCGAGTAGACGAAGCCGCGGGTGTAGCCCGTCTTCAGCGGTGCGCCGGTCGGGTGCGTGCGCAGATCGACGCCACGCGAGCCGGGCAGCACTTCGCGCCGCGCCAGGTGGTCGTAGAGGAACAGTCCGAGCCGGATCAGCCAGGCGGGGCGCATCGACGGGTCGTGCGGCATCACGAAGCGCAGCGGCCACATGATGTGCGGGGCGCTTTTCAGCAGCACCTCGCGCTCCTGCAAGGCTTTGCGCACCAGCGAAAACTCGTGGTACTCCAGATAACGCAGCCCGCCGTGGATGAGCTTGGTGGACGAGGACGAGGTGTGCGAGGCCAGGTCGTCCTGCTCGGCCAGGACCACGCGCCAGCCGCGCCCGGCCAGATCGCGGGCAATCCCGGCGCCGTTGATGCCGCCGCCCACGATGAGCACGTCGCAGTTCTGGCTGATGTCGCTGGCCGTCATGGATGGGGAGGGGATGCAGTTCGTTTGTGTGTTTTGGCGGTTCGTTTTTGATCGCCTTTTTTCGTTTTAACCGCAGACACCCCGTCTGCGTATGAGTAGTTACCCGGTTTGTGTTCGTTTTGAGCCTGTGTAGGCTGCGCTCCCATGACGCCGAATCCCCGACAGTCCGATCTTCTCGAAGCCGTTCGCCTGGGCGGCTCGATCACCGTCGAGGCGCTGGCCGAGCGCTTCGGGGTGACGCTGCAGACGGTGCGTCGCGATGTGAAGCTGCTCGCCGAGGCCGGGCTGGTGGCGCGCTTCCACGGCGGCGTGCGCCTGCCCGGCTCCACCACCGAGAACCTGGCCTACCGCCAGCGCGAGGCGCTCAACGCCGAAGGCAAGCAGCGCATCGCCCGCGCCGTGGCCCGCGCCGTGCCGGAGGGCTGCTCGCTGCTGCTCAACATCGGCACGACCACCGAGGCCGTGGCGCGCGAGTTGCTCCAGCACCGCGGCCTGCGTGTCATCACCAACAACCTGAACGTCGCCAGCATCCTCTGCGACAACCCGGACTGCGAGGTGATCGTGGCCGGCGGTGTCGTGCGCCCACGCGACCATGGCGTGATCGGCGAGGCGGCGGTCGATTTCATCCGCCAGTTCAAGGTCGACATCGGCCTGATCGGCATTTCCGGCATCGAGGCCGATGGCACGCTGCGCGACTTCGACTACCGCGAGGTGACGGTGGCGCGGGCCATCATTGCCCAGTCGCGCGAAGTCTGGCTCGCGGCCGACCACGTCAAGTTCAACCGCCCGGCGATGGTCGAAGTGGCCCGTTTCGCCGACCTCGACCGGCTCTACACCGACAGCGCGCCGCCCGAGCCGTTTCCCGCCCTGCTGGCCGAGGCCGGCGTCCAGTGCGAGATCGCCTGAAGGACTTGCCCATGCCCTATCTGCTTGCCCTCGACCAGGGCACCTCCAGCTCCCGCAGCATCGTCTTCGACGAGACCGGCCGCATCGTCGCCCAGGCCCAGCGCGAGTTCCGCCAGATCTTCCCGCAGCCGGGCTGGGTGGAGCACGACCCGGACGAACTCTGGACCTCCCAGCTCGCCACCGCCCGCGAGGCGCTGGCGTTGGCCGGTCTGAAGGCCACCGACATCGCCGCCATCGGCATCACCAACCAGCGCGAGACCACGCTGCTGTGGAACCGCCGCACCGGCCGCCCGCTGCACAACGCCATCGTCTGGCAGGACCGCCGCACCGAGCCACTCTGCGCCCGCCTGCGCGAAGAGGGCCACGCCGACGAGATCCGCGCCAGCACCGGGCTGGTGATCGACCCCTACTTCTCCGGCACCAAGCTGCGCTGGCTGCTCGACCACGTGCCCGGCGCGCATCTGGCCGCGGCGCAGGGCGAGCTGGCCTTCGGCACGGTCGACACCTGGCTGCTGTGGCAGCTCACCGGCGGGCGGGTGCACGCGACCGACGTGAGCAACGCGGCGCGCACGATGCTGTTCGACATCCGCCACAACCAGTGGGACCGCCACCTGCTCGGCCTGCTGCACATCCCGGAGAGCGTGCTGCCGCAGGTGCTGCCGTCCAGCCACGTCTTCGGCGAGACCGATCCGGACCTGTTCGGCGCGCCGATCCCGGTCGCCGGCATCGCGGGTGACCAGCAGAGCGCGCTGTTCGGGCAGGCGTGTTTCACGGCGGGGCTGGCCAAGAACACCTACGGCACCGGCTGCTTCCTGCTGATGCACACCGGCACGCAGCACCCGACCTCGCACAACGGCCTGCTCACGACCAGTGCGGCGCAGACCGGCCCGACGCCGGAGTTCGCGCTCGAAGGCAGCGTCTTCATCGGCGGTGCGGTGGTGCAGTGGCTGCGCGACGGGCTGAACGCGATCCGCGGCAGCGGCGAGGTGCAGGGGCTGGCCGAGAGCGTGCCGGACGCGGGCGGCGTGATGTTCGTGCCGGCCTTCACCGGTCTGGGCGCGCCGTACTGGCAGCCCGACGCGCGCGGCGCCATCGTCGGCCTGTCCCGCGGCACGACGGTCGCACACATCGCCCGCGCCGCGCTGGAGAGCATCGCCTTCCAGAGCACCGCGCTGCTGCAGGCGATGAGCCGCGACGCGGTGACCAACGGCGGCGCGGCGGTCACCGAGCTGCGCGTGGACGGCGGGGCCTGTGTCAACAACCTGCTGATGCAGTTCCAGGCCGACCTGCTCGGCATCCCGGTCGTGCGTCCGCAGGTGACGGAGACGACGGCGCTGGGGGCGGCCTACCTCGCCGGGCTGGCCACGGGTGTCTGGCGCAGCCGCGAGGAGCTGTCGGCGCAGTGGCGGGTGGAGCGGCGCTTCCTGCCAACGATGCCGCGCGATCGGGCCGAATCGCTGATGGCGCAGTGGGAGCGCGCCGTGCGGCAGACGCTGGCGGCCTGAGGCTCGTCAGGAGGGCGTGGCCGGCCGCAGCAGCGGCGCCAGCAGATCGTCGATCAGCAGCAGCACGTCGTAGACCGCGAATTGCAGGTTGATGCGCAGCGCAGCGCCGCCCGTGCCGGTGTCGCGGGTGAGCGCGGCCCAGATCGCCTGCAGCGTCGGCTGGTCGGGCGGGCCGCTACCGAGCAGCGGCTGCAGCAGCCCGCGCTCCAGCCCGGTGGCCAGCAGCGCGCCGAGCTGCTCGCGCAGGGCGTCCAGCTTCGACAGCGTCTGGCGGTAGTCGCCGCCGATCTGCGCCTCGGCGGCGGTCAGCACGCGGAACACGGTGCGGCGCACGCCATCGCGGCGCGGGCGCATCGGCTCCAGCGTGCGCGGGTCGGTGCCGCGGCGCGCGGTCACCAGCTCGGCGCCCATGGCGAGGAAGCGGGTCTGCAGGTCGTGCCGGCCCTGGCGTTCGTACAACGCGGCGGCTGCGGCGAGCAGGGTCGATACCGCCGCGTCGATGTCACTGTCGCCCGCGTTGTAGCGCGCGAGCTGCCGGCCGAGATCGACCAGCAGGGCATCGGTCTGGGCGAGTTGCTGGTGGAGGATGGGCCGCATGGCGTTTCACCGGACCGGCGTCATTCGAACTCGACCACCTGCGTCACCTCGCCGGTGGTGTCGTCCCGGACCGAGCGCACGAAGAAACCTTCCTCGACCAGCTCGGCCTTGATCGTGAACACCGAGGTGGCGTCGCTGCCGTTCTTGATGAGGTTGGTTTCCGGATCGACCAGCAGGTTGTCGATGCCCACCTTGTCCACCACGACCGCGCCCTTGATGCCGGCCAGGATCTCGGTGTACGCCTGCTTCGAGAGTTCGTTGTTCGGGCTGTACTTCTGGTACTGCTCGACCAGCTTGCGCTCGCTCAGCCACAACTGGAGGATCGTGCCCCAGCCGAAGCTCACCATGCCCTCGGGGTGGCCCAGGTCGTTGCTGGTGAGCAGGGCCTCGTAGAGCAGCTTGATGGCCTCGCCGCTGTTCTGCGGGGTATCGCGGGAGGACGTGCCGGCGGGTGCGCTGGTGGATGTGTGGAGGGATTTTCGGTTCAGAAACTCCAGCTTGATGAGGTCCGGCTTGACCAGGATCCGCCCGCCCGCAGCGCGCAGCGTGTACTCGATGCTGGAGAGCTTGCCGCCGATGAAGTCGACGAAGGTGCGCACCGGCATCGTGAACTTCAGCGTCGAGGTGTAGCGCGCCCCGGCGATCAGCACGGGAATGGTCAGCTCCATCTTCGGGATCTTGAAGCGCGGCGTGGTGAAGTGCTGCAGCACGGGATCCTGTGCATAGGCGAGGGCGACCTGCCGGGCGTACTCGTCCGACATCTGCCGCGCCTTGATCAGCTCGCGGAAGATGTAGCCGGTGTAGTCGGACAGCGTGATCTCGGACATGGTGCGCTCAGGCGGCCAGCATGTTGAGGATCTTCTCCAGCCCGGCCGGGATCTCGTCCTGCACCGCCTTGACGTTGACGCTCAGGGCGTATTCCTTCTTGACCTCGACGCCGGTGGACGACTGGCGCTGGTACGACGCCGACACCTTGAAGTTGACCGGCCCGAAGCCACCGCCCGCCGACACGCTCACGCCGAGCTGGTCCGAGACCTTCGACGACTCGACCGAGTTCAGCTTGACCTTGAAGTCGATGATCACGTGCTCGATGCGCAGGCTCGGGATGGGCAGCATCGCCAGCAGCGGCACCTTGATGGCAATGTCCTTGTTGACCTCGTTGCCCTCGGCGTCCACATCCTTGCGCGAGTGGCTGAAGTCCACCATCACCAGCTTCTTCTTGCCCTCTTCGTCGGTCTCGAAGCCGACGGCGTTGATGAAGTTGACCGTCGCCAGCGAGGACGCGACCTGCGCATCGACGGCGGCCTGCAGCGGCCCGCCGATCATCTTGCGGAAGTCGATGTTGTTGAGTTCGCTGGTCAGATTGGTGCTGGGGCCGGCCCGCGAGGCGATGTGGCCTGACGCCGCGGCGACAGCCTTGTCCAGACCGCGACCAACCGCGGTGGCGGTGGCCTCGATGTCCGCAGGGGAGCCGGTGGCGGGCGTGGTCGTGGTGGTGGCGGGAACGTTGGGCTTGCTGGTGGCCATGAGAATCTCCTTGGCTGTCCGGGGAGGGACGGCAACACGCCGTGGTGGGCAGTGAGGAGATTCTGGGAACGCCCCGGATTCGGGGCATCCTCAGACTTGTGGATCAATCGGCGTCAGCGGGCGAAGAAATGCCAAAAAAATCACGCTTTGCGCGCCGAGTCGGGGCCGTCCCTTCAGCCGAGGACCCGCATCGACAGGTCGATCGCGTGCACGTCCTTGGTCAGCCGGCCGATGGAGATGCGGTCCACGCCGGTGGCGGCGATCTCGCGGATCGTGGTCATGTCGACGCCGCCCGAGACCTCCAGCAGCGCGCGCCCGGCGTTCAGCGCCACGGCGGCGCGCATGTCGGCGAAGGAAAAATCGTCGATCAGCACGCTGGTGGCGCCGGCTTGCAGCGCTTCTTCCAGCTCAGCCAGGTTTTCCACCTCGATCTGGATCGTGACGCCCGAGTGCAGCGCCTGCGCCGCCCGCAGCGCGCCGGCCACGCTGCCCGCGCTGGTGATGTGGTTTTCCTTGATGAGGATGCCGTGCCACAAGGCCAGCCGCTGGTTGGCGCCGCCGCCGACGCGCACGGCGTACTTCTGCGCCTGCCGCAGACCAGGCAGCGTCTTGCGCGTGTCGAGCACCAGGCAGCCGCGCGGGTTGGGCGACAGGCCGGCGATGGCGTCCACATAGCTGCGCGTCACGGTGGCCACGCCGGAGAGCATCTGCAGGAAGTTCAGCGAGGAACGTTCGGCGCTGAGCAGGGCGCGGGCGTTGCTGCGGATGCGGCAGACCTCGGTGGTGGCGGTGAAGGTGTCGCCCTCGGAGAGGAACCACTCGATCTGCGCGGCCGGGTCGCAGGCCAGCACGCAGGCGTCGAACCAGTCGCGGCCGCAGAGCACGCCGTGTTCCTTGGCCATCACGCGGGCGTGCACCTGGCGCTCGCCGGGGACCAGCATCGCGGTCCAGTCGCAGCGGCCGATGTCTTCG
Source organism: uncultured Sphaerotilus sp. (assembly GCF_963924895.1). Lineage (NCBI taxonomy): Bacteria > Pseudomonadati > Pseudomonadota > Betaproteobacteria > Burkholderiales > Sphaerotilaceae > Sphaerotilus > uncultured Sphaerotilus sp. The sequence continues at coordinate 128,801 of NZ_CAWURG010000026.1, read as the reverse complement.
TAGAGGGCGTCGCGCACATTGCGCTGGCGCGCGGCTTCGAGGGTTTCGTTGTCGTCGAAGGTCAGGGTCGTCATGGTGGTGGCAGAGCGAAACGGCAGAGAAGGCGAGGGTAGCACCGTGCAATCATCCCGCCATGGACCTCAAGCAACTCGACTACTTCGTGCACGTCGCCGAGCACCGCAGCTTCAGCAAGGCTGCGCTGGTGCTCGACATCGCCCAATCGGCGCTGAGCCGGCAGGTGCGGGCGCTGGAGATCGAGCTGCGCGAGACGCTGCTGCTGCGCAACGGCCGCGGCGTGGTGCTGACCGAGGCGGGGCAGCGGCTGTTCGAACACAGCGTGGGCATCCTGCAGCGGGTGCAACTGGCGCGCGACGAGATGGCCGCCACCCGCGACGAGCCGCTGGGCCGCATCACGGTCGGCCTGCCGCCCACCATCGGCCGCCAGCTCACGATGCCGCTGATCGACCACTTCCAGCGCCGGATGCCGCAGGCGCGGCTGGCGATCGTCGAAGGTCTGTCGACGCACATCACCGAATGGATCACCTCGGGCCGGGTCGATCTGGGCCTGCTCTACAACCCCGAGGCGCGGCCGGCGCTGGAGATCGCGCCGCTGCTGGAGGAGCGCCTGTGCCTGGTGCAGCGCCTGGAGCCGGGCGATGCGGTGGCGCGTGGGCCGGTGCCGCTGGCGCAGTTGGCGGCGGCGCGGCTGGTGCTGCCCGAGCGGGCGCATGTCATCCGGCGGCTGCTGGACACGCAGGCGATGCTGGCCGGCCTGACGCTGGACATCGCCTGGGAGGTGTCCAGCGTCGCGTCCATCATCGACCTGGTGTGTGCCCGCTACGGGCAGGCGGTGCTCACGGCCAGTGCGGTGGCGGCGTCGGGGCGGGCGGATGAACTGTCGGTGCGGCCGATCACGGCGCCGAGCCTGTCGAGCGTGCTGTGTCTGGCGGCGTCGTCGCGCCAGCGCAGCACGCCGCTGATCCGCCTCACCCGCCGCTTGCTGGAGGAACTGGCGCGGGGCTTGCCGCAGGCAGCGGCAGCGCAGTCGCTGCCGGGGTGAGCGGCTGGGGCCGGATCGGTCGCAACTCGGCGTCTGCCAGACCGACCAGCAGCGCGCGTCCGTCTGGCTGCACCCGGAATTCCCCATAGCGCGCCGTCTGCCAGCGCGCGCCGTCGCCTTCGCGGAAGAACCAGGCATCCGACACGACCACCCAGCGCCCACTCTTGGGCGTCAGGGCGATGCGCAGCGCGTCGGCGGGCAAGGTCGCGTCGGTCGCGGTGTCTGCCAGCCGCTCCAGCGTGGCCACGCCGCGGGCGTCGAGGCGGGCGATCGCCACCGGTTGCGTCAGGCGGTCGGCGCCATCGAGCTGGCTGCGCAGCGTGTCGCTCAGCCGGTAGTTGAGCGCCATGAAGTCGCCCTGCATCAGCGAGCGCGGATCGACCGGGGCCAGTTCGATGTAGACCGTCCGGCCGTGGGCGATGAGGTCTTCCTTCTGCCAGATGCCGACGTTGGCAACCACCAGCACGGCCACGGCGCTCAGCGCGATGCCCAGCCGCGCCCGGTCAGGCACTGGGCTGGCGGGTGCAGCGACGCTGGTGGCCGCAGTGCGCCCGGCGTGCAGGCCCCACCACGCGAGCAGCCCGAGGGCCGCGCCCGTGCCGGCGAGCACGGCGGCCTTGGTCGCCAGCGGCCAGTCCAGCGTGTAGTAGAACGCGCTGATGATCCACACCGCCGCCAGCGCCGCGGCGGCTGCACGGCGGGGCTGGTGCGCGGTGATGCAGCACGCTGCCAGCCACCACGCCGCACCCAGCCACGGCAGGAAACCGGCGAGCACCAGCGCCACGGCCAGCACGCCGGTCCACCACGGGCGCTGCAGCGCGGGCAGGCGGCGCCAGAGCAACACCCCGGCCGCGGCCGCCAGTGCCGCCGATCCCCACGCCGGCCAGGATGTCCAGGCGTGCCGACCGAACAGGATCAGCTCGCTGCCCACCCGGCCGGGGGTCGGGTCGAGCATGGCGCCGACCAGAAAGCCCATCCCCGAACTGCCGGCCAGCGCCGCGAGGGTCGCCAGCAGCCAGCCGGTGCCGATGGCGTCGAGCGTCGTGGCCGACGGGGTGGGCGGTGAGTCCGTGGTGCGCTGGCGCGGGGTGCCGGCCGCCAGCAAGGTCCAGAGCAGCACGGCGGCGTGGGTCGACAGCCACAGGCTCCGCGGCCCGCGGGTTCCCAGCCCGACCATCAGCAGCCCGACCGTGCACGCGCCCAGTAGCGCCTGCAGCCACGGGCCACGGATCACCAGCGCCACCCCCAGCGCCACCACGGCCAGCACCAGCGAGGCGCCGAGCGTGGGCAGGTCCCGGTACAGCCCGAAGCCCAGCAACACGCCACCCAGCAGCAGCATCGGTACGGCCATCTGTTCGACAAAGGTGCCCACCCCCTGCGCGCGCAGCACCACGCCCGCGCCCACCAGCAACAGCGGCGCCACGACATACGGACCGATGCCCGACATCAGCAGGTCGCCCAGCAGCAGGGCGACGACGCCCGCCAGCGGGATGGTGGCCAGCCAGGCGCCCAGCGCGGTCAGCAGGACGACGGGCCAGGGGCGTTCTGAAGGTGTGGAGGTGACGGTGGTGGTCATGCCGAAGCTCCCGCGGGCGCCGGACGCCGGGCCAGCTTGAGGATCCGCGAGACGCTGAACGCCAGCAGCCCGGCGGCGCACACACCAAGCAGCAGCAGGCGCCCGATCGGGTCACCTCCGCCCCGTTCCCAATCGAACAGCAGCCGCGCCAGCCCGGCCACCAGCAGCGTGTCCAGCCCGAGGGCCACGGCACTGAGCGCAAACACATCGAAGCTGCCGGGCCAGTACAGCAGCGCCGCGGCGCCGGCCAGCAAGCCCAGGCCAACCAGGTAATGCACCGACACAGTGCGGTCGAACAGGCCCCAGAGTGCCGCCGCGCTGACCATCACCACCGTCAGCGTCACGCTGCCGCGGAAGGCCCACGGACCGGTGCCGAGCCTGGCGTGGAAGGGCGGGCTGGTCAACGCACAGACGGCGGCCGCCAGGGTCCAGCCAATCAGGTAGACGGGCAGATCCGCCGGGTCGCTGCGCCACTGGTGGCCGGTGTGTGCCTGCACCCAGAGCACCACCCCGGTCAGCGCGACCAGCCCCCAGGGCGCCCACACCACGTCGCTGCGCACCCCGAGCGCCAGCGGCACCGCCAGCCCCGCCCACAGCGCGAAGAGCTGCCACGCGTCCGCACCCGTCTGGTAGGTCTGCCCGAAATACGCGAACAGGCCGCCGATGCCCAGCAAGGCGAGCAGACCCGCCGCCGGACGCGCTGCCCGCAGCCGCCACGCCAGCGCACAGGCGCCGACGACACCCGCCTGCAGCAGCGCGAACTGGCCGCTGCGCCCGAGCGCGTCCCAGTTCGCGGCGATCCAGAGCACCAGACCGAAGCCGGTCAGTCCGGCGGCGGCCGCGGACAGGCCGAGCAGCGCGCGTCGGTCGCTGGCTGGTGACAGGGGTGAGGGTGTCTGCATGGGCACTGCTGGCGTCTGGGGTCGGTGGGGCGGTTCGCTGCGACCAGCGTAGCACTGCGGTCGGCTGGTTCACCAGCGTGGCTGGCGGATATGCCGGGCTGGTATAGCAGCTAGTGCGTCAGTCCGCTGTTCGGCATGGCGCGAGATGGCCAGAATCCGGCATCCACTGCTTGGCTTCCCTGCACCCCCCGACATGACCGCTGCCACGCCCACCCCGTCCGCACCCACGCTTGCCGGCCTCCGCGGCATCTCCTCGATGGCTACCCGCCAGGTGCTGGCCGATCTGGCCGTTGCCTTCACCGAGCGCGGCGGCGCGGCGGTCGCGATCGAGTCGGTGGGTGGCGTGGACGCTGCCCGGCGCGTGCTGGCGGGCGAAGCCTTCGACGTGGTGTTCCTCGCCGCGGACGCCATCGACAAGCTGATCGCGGCCGGCCGCGTGCTGGCCGACAGCAAGGTCGATCTGGTGCACTCCGGCGTGGCGGTGGCCGTACGCGCCGGGGCGCCGCGGCTGGACATCGGCTCGGAAGCCGCCGTGTGCGCCGCTGTGCAGACCGCGCGCAGCGTCAGCTATTCGACCGGGCCGAGCGGTGTCGCGTTGGCGAAGCTGTTCGCGCGCTGGGGCATTGCCGACACCGTGGCCGACAAGCTGGTCACGCCGCCGCCTGGGGTGCCGGTCGGATCGCTGGTGGCGAGCGGGGCGGTCGAACTTGGCTTCCAGCAGTTCAGCGAGCTGGTCAACCTCGGCGGCATCGATGTGCTCGGCCCGCTGCCGGCCGAGATCCAGATCACCACCACTTTTTCCGCCGGCGTCTGCACCTCCGCCGCGCCGGCGCAGGCCGCGGCCGTGCGCGAGATGCTCGCCTTCATGGCCTCCGCCGACGCGGCCGACGCCAAGCGCCGCCAGGGCATGGACCCGGCCTGAACACGGCCCCTCACCAGATTCATCAGAATTCACCAGGAGACTCCCCCATGATCATCGACGTCCACGGCCACTACACCACCGCCCCGGCCGCCCTCGGCCTCTGGCGCGACCTGCAGATCGCGGCGCTGAAAGACCCGTCCAGCGCGCCGAAGCCCTCGGACCTGAAAATCAGCGACGACGAGCTGCGCGAGTCGATCGAGACCAACCAGCTCAAGCTGATGAAACAGCGTGGCTCGGACCTGACGATCTTCAGCCCGCGTGCCAGCTTCATGGCGCACCACATCGGCGACTTCCAGACGTCGAGCACCTGGGCGGCGATCTGCAACGAGCTGTGCTTCCGCGTGGCCGAACTCTTCCCGGACCACTTCATCCCGGCCGCGATGCTGCCGCAGTCGCCCGGCGTCGATCCGGCGACCTGCATCCCCGAGCTGGTCAAGTGCGTCGAGCAGTTCGGCAACGTCGGCATCAACCTGAACCCGGATCCGTCCGGCGGCCACTGGACCTCGCCGCCGCTGTCGGATCGGTCGTGGTACCCCCTCTACGAGAAGATGGTCGAGTACGACCTCCCCGCGATGGTCCACGTCTCGACGAGCTGCAACGCCTGCTTCCACACCACCGGCGCGCACTACCTGAACGCGGACACGACCGCGTTCATGCAGTGCCTGACGAGCGACTTGTTCAAGGACTTCCCGACGCTGAAGTTCCTGATCCCGCACGGCGGCGGCGCGGTTCCTTACCACTGGGGCCGCTTCCGTGGCCTCGCGCAGGAGCTTAAAAAACCGCTGCTGAGCGAGCACCTGCTGAACAACATCTACTTCGACACCTGCGTCTACCACCAGCCGGGCATCGACCTGCTGACCAAGGTGATCCCGGTGAAGAACATCCTGTTCGCTTCCGAGATGATCGGCGCCGTGCGCGGCATCGACCCGGAAACCGGCCACTACTACGACGACACCAAGCGCTACATCGCCGCCACGGCGAACCTGAGCGACGACGAGCGTTTCCAGATCTACGAAGGCAACGCGCGGCGCGTCTTTTCGCGCCTGGACACCGCGCTCAAGGCCAAGGGCCGGTGACCGAAGGGGCGGGGCGGCCCGGTACCGATGGCCGCCATCTGTCCCGTTGTTTTTGACGGATTTCCGTGAACTGCCCGCTGTCCGCGCGGGCCGGGTGGTGCCCAAGGCTAAACTCAGGACCTGGTGTTTCATTCCTTTCCTGGCCCTACACGTCTCCATGCCGCCTCGTTCCTGGTTTTGCGTGCAGAGCTTCAGGGGTTCGCTGACTTGGCGCACCACGCTGTTCGTTGCAGGCGCGTTCGCGTTCTCTGCAGGCGCCCATGCGGTGGCCACTGCGCCGACAGCACCTCCGCCGGTGCCTGTGTCTGCCCCTGTCCCCGGGGCAGAACCCAGCGTTCTCTACACCTTGACCGTCACCGGCCGTGACACCCTGATCGCCCTGGGCCGCCGCTTTCTGGCCGATCCCCGTCAGTGGCCACAGTTGCAGTCGTTCAACCAGATCGCCGATCCCCGCCGCTTGCCGGTGGGCACGGTGCTGCGGATCCCGCTGCGGCTGATGGTCACGGAGCCGGTGCCGGCCACGGTGGTGGCGGTGTCGGGCGATGTGCGCGGTGCAGATGGCCGGTCGATCGCCGAGGGGCAGACGGTGCCGCAAGGTGGCAGCCTGCGCACGGGCGACGGTCAGGCGACCATCCGGCTGGTGGACGGCACCGTGCTGAAACTGCGGCCCTCGACCGCCTTGCAGGTGGACGTTTCCCGGCGCTTGCCCCGCGTGGGCGGAGTGCTGTCCGGGGTGCAGGTGCAGGAGGGCCAGGTGGAGGTGAAGGCGCAGAAGGCCGCCAACACCGGGCTGCCGGGCTTTCGGGTCAGCACGCCGCAGGGGCTGCTCGGGGTGCGGGGCACGGAGTTCCGGGTGGCCGTGGACGGCCGCGCCGAGGTGACGCGCAGCGAGGTGCTCGAAGGACAGGTGGCGGCCGACGGACTCCGCGGCGGACCCGGTCAGCGGGTGAACGCCGGTTTTGGCGTCGTGGTGGACCGCACGGGTGACGTGCAGCCGCCGGTCCGCTTGCTGGCGGCGCCGGATCTTTCGGCGCTGCCTGCGCTCCAGGAGCGGTTGCTGGTGCGCATGCCGCTGGCACCGCAGCCGGGTGCCGTGGCCTATCTGGGGCAGATCGCGGCCGACGCCCGTTTCGAGCCGGTGCTGCAGACGGTGCGCACCGCGGTTGGCACCGCCGGCACTTCGCTGCGTTTCGCGGATCTGCCGGACGGCCGCTATGTCGTGCGCGTGCGGGCGGAAGATGCGCAGGGACTGCAGGGCCTGGACGCCCAGCACACCTTCACGCTGAAGGCCCGTCCCGAGCCACCGCTGCCCACCAACCCCGCGCCGGGCGCCATCCTGTCTGCAGTGCCGCTGGAATTCGCCTGGACCGCCTCGCAGGAGGCCGGCGGCTACCGCTGGCAACTGGCCCGCACCGAGGACTTCCGCGAGCTGTTGCACGACCGGCGTGGTCTGGTGCCGACGTCAATCCGGATCACCGATCTGCCGCCAGGGGTGTACCACTGGCGTCTGGCCAGCGAGCGCAGCGCCACCGACCAAGGGCCGTTTGGCGCCGTGCAACGGCTGGAACTGCGAGCGCTGCCCGCGCCGCTGGCACCACCCGTCGTCGGCACCGGCGGCATTCGGTTGAGCTGGGAAGGTCTGCCCGGCCAGACCTTCGAGGTCGAGTTTGCGCGTGACGCCAGCTTTGCCGCTGTGGAGCTGGCGCGCCGGACCGAGGCGCCCGCGCTGGAAGTGATGCTGCCGGGCACCGGCCGCTACTTCGTGCGGCTGCGGGCCCGCGATCCGGATGGCTACCTCGGCCCCTACACCGCGCCCCAGCAGTTCAGCATCCCCAACTGCCTGCGCGACGGCCAGGGGCGCTGCGCCATGAGCAACGCGGGTCAATCGGTCCTGATCGGGCCATGAAGACCGGGGCGGGCCGCGCGCGCCTGCTGGGGGGCACGGCGGGTGTGGCCCTGGTGCTGGCGGCGCTGGCCTTTGTCCTGCCACTGAGCGGCTGGACCTGGCGGGCGGACCGGCTGGTCTACGACGTCGGCCTGTCCGCCTGGCGCCGCCCGGTGCCCGAAGGCATCACGATCGTTGCCATTGACGACGCCAGCGTGGCCGCCATCGGTCGCTGGCCCTGGCCGCGCGCGGTGCATGCCACCTTGCTGTCCCGGCTGGCCGAGGCCCATCCCAAGGCGATCGGTCTGGATGTGACCTTCAGCGAGCCCGACCCCGATCCTGCGCAGGACGTCTTGCTGGCGCAGCAGCTCGCCCGGGCGGCCCCCGTGGTGCTCTCGGTGGACTGGATGCTCGCCGGACCGTCGCAGCCGCCGCAGCTGTTGACCCCCGTCACGGGCCTGCCGCCCGGGGTGAGCCTGGGCACGGCCGAGGCGTCGGTGGATGCCGATGGGGTGATGCGCCATGCCTTCCTCTCGGCGGGATCGCTGCAGTCGCCGGTGCCCCACATGGCCGTGGCGCTGCTGCGCGCCGCTGGCGAATCCCCCGCGCCGAACCTGCCGGTCACCGCAGACGAAGAGCTGGACCTCGCCGCTGGGCCGTGGCACCGCAGCGGCCGTTTTCTGGTGCGCTATGCCGGCCCGCCGGGGCAGCTGGACCGGGTGTCCTATGTCGATGTGCTGCGCGGCACCGTTCCGCCGGAGCGGCTGGCGGGGCGCTATGTGCTGGTCGGCATGACCGCCACCGGGCTGGGCGATACCGTGGCCACCCCGGTGAACCGCCAGCGCCATGCCATGCCCGGCGTCGAGGTCCTGGGCCACGCGCTCTACACCCTGCGCAGCGGGGACACGGTGCTGGCCGTGTCGCCACTGGCCAGTGCGGCGCTCTCTGCGGTGCTGGTGCTGGTCCTGATGGCCGGCATCCAGCGGCTGGGGGCGCGCTGGGCGCTGGCGCTGGCGCTGGGCGCCTGGCCGCTGGTGATCGGGGCCAGCCTGATCGCGCTGGGGTTCGGCCTGTGGTGGAGCCCGGTGTCCTGGGCCTTGGCGGCGGCCCTGGCCTATCCCCTGTGGAGCTGGCGGCGCCTGGAGCAGGCGGTGGATGCGCTGGATGCCGAGATCGGGCGGCTGGTGCCGGAAAGCGGCTCGGACTTGGGCATGGCGGCCCGGCCAGCGGCGCGGCGGCGCGACGTGCTGGCCTTGCGGCTCGACACCTTGCAGACCGCCACCGACACCCTGCGCAGCGCGCGCAACTTCCTGTCCGACGCGCTGGCAGGCATGCCCACCGCGATGGCAGTCACCGACCAGCGCGGCCGCGTGCTGCTGGCCAATGCGCTGGCGGCGCAGCTCTTCGAGCTGGACAAGGCCGAGGACATGCAGGGCATGGAGCTGCCGGGTCTGCTGGTGGAGTTCGTGCCGGTCAAAGGGGCCAAAGGCGTGGACGTGGACCTGGAGGCGATCTTCCAGCCCGGCAGCGCCCCGCCGGTCGATTGGGCCGTGGAGGCGCGGGCCGAGCGTCTGGGGGATTTCCTGCTGCACTTTGCGCCGGTGTTGCTGCTGGAGCAGCCGCGCTGGGTGGTGACGTTTTCCGACGTGAGCGCGATCCGGCAGGCGCAGCGCCGACGCGACCGGGCCCTGGCCTTCGTCTCGCACGACCTGCGCTCGCCCGCCGACACCATCGTGCTGCTGGCCGGCCAGTACCAGCGCGGCCGCGTCCAGATGCCGCTGGAGACCTTCCTGGTCGAAATCCAGCGCCTGGGCGCGCGCACCCTGCAACTGGCCGATGACTTCGTCCGGGTGGCGCACGTGGAGTCGCGCCCGCTGCAGGTGTCGTTCGTGGCCGTGGCGGCCTTGCTGGACGAGGTGGCGGCGGACTTCCGTCCCCAGGCGGTCGCGGCCGAGGTGACCCTGGCGTGGCGCCATGACCCGGCCCAGACCCAGCCAATCGTCCCTTTGGCACCCTGGCCCATGGACCGGGCACTGGTGCAGCGGGCGGTCGGCAACCTGGTCTCCAACGCGATCAAGCACAGCCCGGCTGGTGGGCAGGTCACGGTCCTCGTGCGGTTCGACGCCGGGCGAGACGCGCTTTGCCTCACCGTGTGGGACCAGGGGCCTGGACTCTCGCCGGAGCAGCGCCAGCGCCTGAACCACGGCGACGACGGCCTGCCGACCAATGACGCAGGGGGTGTCGGACTTGGCTTGCAGTTCGTGCAAGGCGTGGCCCAGCGCCACCGGGGCCGGCTGCAGGCGCTGGAGGATCAGGCGGAGGCGGCGGGGCGCTTCGAGCTGGCCTTGGGGCGCCCGGACACCGCGCTCCGGTCCCAGGGGAAACTCAGCCTCGACGGGGTGGTGCAACAAAGCCCAGTCGATGCCAAAACGAGATAGCTGCTAGTTGTCCATCTGCCTAGTCGGCATGACTTGCGCTGGTCAGAATCCGGATCAACCGTCTTGACCCCCTTGTGTCCCGCTTCAGGAAGCCAGCCATGTACGAACTCGGCGTTGTCTACCGCCACATCACCCGCGCCAACCGCGAGGCGACCGACCGCCTCGCCGCCCTGGGCTCCGCGACCGTCCACGAGGCGATGGGCCGCGTCGGCCTGCTCAAACCGTACATGCGCCCGATCCAGGTCGGCACGCAGGTCTCCGGCACGGCCGTCACCGTGCTGCTGCAGCCGGGTGACAACTGGATGATGCATGTCGCGGCCGAGCAGATCCTGCCGGGCGACATCGTCATCGCGGCGGTCACCGCCGATTGCACCGACGGCTACTTCGGCGACCTGCTGGCCACCTCGTTCCAGGCGCGCGGCGCCCGGGCGCTGGTCATCGACGCCGGTGTGCGCGACGTGAAGACGCTCAAGGAGATGGGCTTCCCGGTGTGGTCCAAGGCGATCAGCGCCAAGGGCACGATCAAGGCCACGCTGGGTTCGGTCAACATTCCCATCGTCTGCGCCGGGATGCTGGTGCACCCCGGCGACGCGATCGTGGCCGACGACGACGGCGTGTGCTGCGTGCCAGCCGCCCGCGTGGTCGAGGTCGCTGATCTGGCGGCCAAGCGCGAGAGCTTCGAAGGCGAGAAGCGCGACAAGCTGGCCTCGGGCATCCTGGGGCTGGACATGTACAAGATGCGCGAGCCGCTGGCGAAGGCCGGCCTGAAGTACATCGACTGAAACCTCGGCAGCGGAGCGCGCACGATGACTAATCTGACCCATCTGACCGATCCCATGCGCTGGCATGTCGGCCTCGTCGGCTACGGCGAAGTCGGCCGCATCCTGGCCGAAGACCTGCGTGCACAGGGCGTGGCAGTCAGCGCCTACGACCTGAAACTGGCGACGGACGCCGGCGCGCCGTTGCGCCACCACGCTGCGGCGCACGGCGTCACGTTGGCCGGCAGCCATGCACTGCTGGCCGCCCGCAAGGACTTCATCGTCTCCGCGGTGACGGCCAGCCAGACGGTGGCGGTGGCGTTCGCCTGCGGACCCCACATCCAGCGGGATGCCTACTTCCTGGACTTCAACTCGGCCTCGCCCGGTGCCAAGCAGCGCGCCGCCGGGCTGATCGACGTGGAAGGCGGCCGCTACGTCGAGGGCGCGGTGATGACCAGCATCCCGCCGTACCGGATCAAGGTGCCGCTGCTGCTGGGCGGCGCGTTCGCGGCCGAGCTGTCGCCGCTGATCAATGCGCTGGGCTTCGCCTCCACGGTGGCGAGCGAGCGGCTCGGAGTCGCTTCGGCGACCAAGATGTGCCGCAGCGTGGTGGTCAAGGGCCTGGAAGCCATGGTCATCGAGAGCTTCACCACGGCCCGCCACTATGGCGTCGAGGACGCGCTGATCGCCAGCCTGCAGGAAACCTTCCCCGGCATCGACTGGGAGCAGCAGGCCGCCTACTTCTTCCAGCGAGTCATCGCGCACGGCCGGCGCCGCAGCGAGGAGGTGCGCGAAGTCGCGGAAACCGTGCGCGACGCCGGTCTCGCGCCCTGGTCGGCCATCGGCACCGTCGAGCGCCAGGCCTGGGTGGCCGATCTCGCCGACCAGGGACTCTTCGGCCCGCGTGGCTCCCCCACATTCGCCCGCAGCGCCGACTGGCGTACGGAAGCCGACCGCATCCTCGGCCATGTCGAGCGCAAGGACTGAAAGCATCCCATGAGCACGCCCACCAAGCCCACCAAACCCACCAAACCCACCACGGGTGACTTCACCAAGACCGCAGGCTGGATGGACTGGTACACCGGCCCGAGCAAGCCGACCTTCCAGCTCCCCGCTGGCGCTGTCGATGCGCATTGCCACGTCTTCGGCCCCGGCGCCGAGTTCCCCTACGCGCCGGAGCGCAAGTACACGCCCTGCGACGCCAGCAAGCACGCGCTGTACGCGCTGCGCGACCACCTCGGATTCGCCCGCAACGTCGTCGTGCAGGCCACCTGCCACGGCGCCGACAACCGCGCGATGGTCGATGCCTGCGTGTCCTCGGGCGGCAAGGCGCGCGGTGTGGCCACCGTGCGGCGCAGTGTCACCGACGAGGAACTGCAGGCGATGCACGCGGCTGGTGTGCGCGGCGTGCGCTTCAACTTCGTGAAAAGGCTGGTGGACTTCACGCCCAAGGACGAGCTGATGGAGATCGCTGCCCGCATCGGCAAGCTCGGCTGGCACGCCGTCATCTACTTCGAGGCGGTCGACCTGCCCGAGCTGTGGGAGTTCTTCACCGCGCTGCCGACGACGGTCGTCGTGGACCACATGGGCCGCCCGGACGTGTCCAAGCCGATCGACGGGCCGGAGTTCGAACTGTTCCTGAAGTTCATGCGCCAGCACCCGAACGTCTGGAGCAAGGTCAGCTGCCCCGAGCGCTTGAGCGTCACGGGTCCGAAGGCGCTGGATGGTGAGCGTAACGCCTACACCGACGTGGTCCCCTTCGCCCGCCGCGTGGTCGAGGAGTTCCCGGACCGTGTGCTCTGGGGCACCGACTGGCCGCACCCGAACCTGAAGGACCACATGCCCGACGACGGCCTGCTGGTCGATGTCATCCCGCACATCGCGCCGACCGCCGAGCTGCAGCGCAAGCTGCTGGTCGACAACCCGATGCGGCTGTACTGGCCCGACGAGGTCAACGCCACCCAAGGAGCCTGACCATGGCACTCGACAAGCCTTACCTGGACGTGCCCGGCACGACCATCTTCGACGCCGAGCAGTCCCGCAAGGGCTACCACCTCAACCAGTTCTGCATGTCGCTGATGAAGGCCGCCAACCGCGAGCGCTTCAAGGCGAACGAGCGCGCCTACCTCGACGAATGGCCGATGACCGAGGAGCAGAAGCAGGGCGTGCTCACGCGTGACCTGAACCGCTGCATCGCCGCCGGCGGCAACATCTACTTCCTGGCCAAGATCGGCGCGACCGATGGCAAGAGCTTCCAGTACATGGCCGCCAGCATGACGGGCATGACGCAGGAGGAGTACATGGCGATGATGCTCGGCGGCGGACGCTCGGTCGAAGGCAACCGCTATCTCGGCGAGGACGGCGACGCCCAGCCCGCCCACCAGCCGCAAGGCGCAGCCCACCAGAAAGCAGGTGCCTGAGATGGCCCGCATCACCGCTTCCGTCTTCACCTCGCACGTCCCGGCCATCGGCGCCGCCATCGACCTCGGCAAGACCCAGGAGCCGTACTGGCAGCCGCTGTTCAAGGGCTATGAGCCGTCCAAGCAGTGGATGCAGGAGAACACGCCCGACGTGGTCTTCCTCGTCTACAACGACCATGCCACTGCCTTCAGCCTGGAGATGATCCCGACGTTTGCCATCGGCTGCGCCGCCGAGTTCACGCCGGCCGACGAAGGCTGGGGCCCGCGCCCGGTGCCCAAGGTCATCGGCCACCCGGAGCTGGCCGCGCACATCGCGCAGTCGGTGATCCAGGACGATTTCGACCTGACCATCGTCAACCGGATGGACGTGGACCATGGCCTGACCGTGCCGCTGTCGCTGATGTGCGGCCAGCCTGAGGCGTGGCCCTGCCCAGTGATCCCCTTCGCCGTGAACGTGGTGCAGTACCCGGTGCCGTCCGGCCGCCGCTGCTTCAACCTCGGCAAGGCGATCCGCAAGGCCGTGGAGAGCTTTGACCGGCCGCTGAACGTGCAGATCTGGGGCACCGGCGGCATGAGCCACCAGCTGCAGGGCGCGCGGGCCGGACTCATCAACCGGGAGTGGGACAACGCCTGGCTCGACCGGCTGATCGCCGACCCCGAGGCTGCCGTGGCCACCCCGCACATCGACTATGTCCGCGAAGCCGGCTCGGAAGGCATCGAGCTGGTCATGTGGCTGATCGCCCGCGGCGCGATGGCCGACGTGAACGGTGGCCCCGCGCCGACCCTGCGCCACCGCTTCTACCATGTGCCCGCGTCGAACACGGCGGTGGGCCACGTCATTCTCGAGAACAACGTTTGAACAACGTTCAAGGATCTTTCGACATGAGCACACCGCACCAAGGCCCGATCCGGGTCGCCCTGGCCGGCGCCGGCGCCTTTGGCATCAAGCACCTCGACGGCATCAAGCACATCGACGGCGTCGAAGTCGTCTCGCTGATCAGCCGTGACCTGGAGAAGACCAGAGAAGTCGCCGCGCAGTACGGCATCGGCCACGTCACTACCGACCTGGCCGACGCGCTGGCGCTGCCCGAGGTGGATGCCGTCATCCTCTGCACCCCGACGCAGATGCACGCCTCGCAGACGCTGGCGTGTCTGAAGGCGGGCAAGCATGTGCAGGTGGAGATTCCGCTGTGCGACGTGCTGGCTGAAGGGGAAGAAGTCGTCCGCGTGGCCAAGGAGTCCGGGCTGGTGGCGATGTGCGGCCACACCCGTCGCTTCAATCCGAGCCACCAGTACGTCCACAACAAGATCACCGCCGGTGAATTCAACATCCAGCAGATGGATGTGCAGACGTATTTCTTCCGCCGCACCAACATGAACGCGCTCGGCCAGGCGCGCTCGTGGACCGACCACCTGCTGTGGCACCACGCCGCGCACACGGTCGATCTGTTCGCCTACCAGTGCGGTTCGCCGATCGTGAAGGCCAACGCCGTGCAGGGGCCGATCCATGCGGCGCTGGGCATCGCGATGGACATGAGCATCCAGCTCAAGGCCGCCAATGGCGCGATCTGCACGCTGAGCCTGTCCTTCAACAACAATGGCCCGCTCGGCACCTTCTTCCGCTACATCGGCGACAGCGCGACCTACATCGCCCGCTACGACGACCTGTTCAGCGGCAAGGAAGAGAAGATCGACGTGTCGAACGTGGCGGTGTCGATGAACGGCATCGAGCTGCAGGACCGCGAGTTTTTCGCCGCGATCCGCGAAGGGCGGCAGCCGAATGCGAGCGTCGAGGGTGTGCTGGCCTGCTACCAGGTGCTGCACGATCTGGAGCAGCAGCTCGACGCGGGTTGATTACCCGAACGACCCCGTTTTTCTCCCCTTCCCCCCGCTGGGGGAGGGAGCCAGACCAAGACCAAGACCAAGACCAAGACAGATTGGATGTCCGTGATGCGCAATCGCTTTCTGGGCGGGTTTTCCGTCCCTGCCGATTCCGGGCACGACCTCGGTGGCGCATCTCGAAGAGAATCTGGCGGCGACGCAGGTCACGCTGACCCCGGCGCAACTGCAGCGGCTGGACACGCTGGTCAACCAGGACACCGTGCGTGGCGCCCGCTACAACGCGGCCACGCAGACCGAAATCGACACCGAGGAGTTCTGACCCGGCCGACCCGACGCCCCCAGCGCTTGCGGCCGATTTGCCAGGCGCCACACCTGAAGCGCAGCTGAACACCCGACCTGCGGACGGGGCCCACCTGTCCGCCGGGCCGGGGGCCGGCGCGTTGTTGGAGCACACCAGTTCTCCAGAAGGAAACGCCCATGGTCCCGTTCTTGACTTCCCTCCCGCGCCGCGTGCTGGTTCCCATGCTGCTGGCAGCGGGTGCGCTGTGTGCCGGCGGTGCGCAGGCCGGCGGTGTGCAGTGGTCGGTCGGCATCCAGTTGCCGCCGCCGCCGGTGGTGTACTACCCTGCACCGCCCCAGCGCGTCTACGCACCGGAACCGGTGTATGTGCAGCCCGCTCCCCGGGTGGTCTACGCCGAGCCGCAACGCCCGTGGCCGCGGCACCACCACCACCGCCACTGGCGCGACGATGAGCGCTGGGACCGCGGCGACCGCGGCGACCGCGGTGGCTACAATCGCTGGAACGATGGACGAGGCGACCCGCGCTACGGGCGCTGATCAGCCGGCGATCCGGCCGCTGCACTCGCCGAAGCCGATGCCCACGGCGCCTGCCGCCGAGCAGCGTCCGCGCAGCACCACCCGGTCTCCATCGGCGAGGAACGTGCGCTGCTCGCCGTTCGGCAGCGTGATCGGCGCCTTGCCGCCCATCGACAGCTCCAGCAGCGAGCCCGCTTGGTCCGGCGTGGGGCCGGAGAGCGTGCCGGTGCCCAGCAGGTCACCCGCCTGCAGGTTGCAGCCGCCCACCGTGTGGTGCGTGACGAGTTGCGCGGCGGTCCAGTAAGCGGCTTCCGGCCAGCGGCTGGTGCTGAGCGTGACCGGCGGCTCGCCTGTGCTGGCCATCGCTGCCGTTTCGAGCAGTACTTCCAGCGCGATGTCGATCGCCCCGGTGGCGCGGTTGGCCGCGCTATCGAGGTAGGGCAGTGGCTGCGGATCGCCCGCGGGCCGCGTGAACGGCGCCCTGAACGGTGCCAGCGCCGCCATCGTCACGATCCACGGCGACACCGTGGTCGCGAAGTTCTTCGCCAGGAACGGCCCGAGCGGCTGGTATTCCCAAGCCTGCAAATCCCGCGCCGACCAGTCGTTGAGCAGCACGACGCCGAACAGGTGCGACTCGGCCTCGGCCATCGGCACCGGCTCGCCCAGTGCGTTGGCGGTGCCGACGATCAGGCCGAGTTCCAGCTCGTAGTCCAGCCGCTTGCAGGGGCCGAACTGCGGCGTGGTGCTCCCCGGCGGCATCGTCTGGCCGAGCGGACGCCGCACGGTCTGGCCGCTCACGCCGATCGACGAGGCGCGGCCGTGGTAGCCGATCGGCACCCACTGGTAGTTCGGCAGCAGCGGGTTGTCCGGGCGGAACAGCTTGCCGACCGTCGTCGCATGGTGGATGCCGGTGTAGAAATCGGTGTAGTCGCCAATCGCGCAGGGCAGCGAGAACTCCAGCGCCGATTGCGCGATCAGGCACGGCGCCAGCACTGCCTCGGCTGGGCTGCCGTCTGCCAGCGCCCGCGACAGCGAGGCCCGCACCAGTTGCCAGTCCGCCGGCCCGCGGGCCATGAACGCATTCAGATCACCGCGCACCAGCGGCGCGAGCGCGGCGGCCTGCGCGTCGGTGTGTTCGGCGGCGTTGACGGCCGCCGCGAGGTCCAGCGCCTGGTCGCCGATCGCCACCATGATCCGCCACGGCTCGTCCGTCCCGGCGCGGCGGGCGCGGGCGTAGGGCAGGTTCTGGATCGGAAAATCGGTCGCACCGTCGTTGGCGCTGGAAACCCAGCTCGTCAATGCAGCGTCGTGTGTCGCGTCAAGTTCAGGCATCAGCATGGTCGTCGGCTGGGGGTGAGGGTGGGAGGATCGCCGCCGCCAAAGCTTCGCGCAGCACAGCCATGTCCCCGATGTGGTTGGCCAGCAGCAGGATCAGCCGTGCGTTGACAAGCCGGCTTGTGTCGTCGTCGAGTCCGCGGTGGGTGTCGATCAGCAGGTCGTAGAAGTCGTCGCCGGGCGTGTAGGCGCGCAGTGGGGCGGGGGCATTGGCGCCGAAATTCGGTTGTGTCTTGAGCATGGCGCAGGCCTCAGGCGTTGCAGGTGGCGCGCCGCACCGCAGCCCGCACGGCGTCGGGTTCGGGCTGGCGCCAACGGGCGGCGACGATCTGGTCCGGGCGGACCAAGTACGCGGTGCCGGGCTGGGCGTCGTAGCGCTGCGCCGCGACACCGTCGGCGGGCAGGCGCAGCACGCGCACCGGGATTGGGTCGCTCGCGAGTCCTGCAAACGCCGAGGGGTCGGTCTCGCCGAATAGCAGCAGCACGAAGCCCTTGCCCGTGTGCTCCAGCAACCAGCCGCCCGTCACCGGCGCATCGTCCATCGGCGCTCCCGGCGTCATCCGGACGCCGAAGGTGTCACCCGCGGCGTCCGGCGTGGACAGGGGCGATTCGCGGTGATGCGTCGGTACCGACAGCCGGCCCGAGTTGACCAGCGCCCGCGCGAAGGCATGGTCGTTCGCCAGCGTCAGCACCGCGTCGCGGAAGTCGCGCGAGGCCTGGCTCTTGGGCGTCATGAAGTCGGTCGAGCGCGTCGAGTTGAGCAGGTTTTCATCGGCCGCTTCGCCGCGCTCGGTGTTGTAGGTGTCCAGTAGCGCGGCGGGTGCCCGGCCGTCGATCACCAGCTTCAGCTTCCACGCGAGGTTGTCCGCGTCCTGGATGCCCGAGTTCGCGCCGCGTGCGCCGAAGGGCGAGACCTGGTGCGCCGCATCGCCGACGAACAGCAGCCGCCCGTGCCGGAAATCCGCCATGCGCCGGCACTGGAAGGTGTAGACGCTGACCCACTCCAGCGAGAACTCCCGGTCCGGCCCCAGCATGGCGCGGATCCGCGGGATGACCTGCTCGGGCTGTTTCTCGTGCTCGGGGTCAGCGTCCCAGCCGAGCTGGAAATCGATGCGCCAGACGTTGTCCGCTTCGCGGTGCAGCAGCACGCTCTGGTTGGGGTGGAACGGCGGGTCGAACCAGAACCAGCGCTCGGCGGGAAAGTCCGCCTTCATCACCACGTCGGCGATCAGGAAGCGGTCCTGGAAGATCTTGCCCTCGATGTCGAGGCCGAGCTGGCGGCGGATCGGGCTGCGCGCCCCGTCGGCGACGACCAGCCAGTCGGCGTGCAGGCGGTAGGCGCCCTCGGCGGTTTCGACGTCGATCAGCGCGCCATCGTCCTGCGGGGTCACCCGCGCGACCTTGCTCAGCCAGCGCAGATCGAGGTTCGGCAACGCCATCGCGCGGCGGACGAGGTACTCCTCCAGGTAGTACTGCTGCAGGTTGACCATGCCGGGGCGGCGGTGGTCCGGCTCGGGCAGCAGGTTGAAGCTGAAGACCTCGGCATCGCGGTGGAAGGTGCGCCCGACGTTCCAGGTCACGCCCTTGTCCACGACCGCCTGCCCGCAGCCGAGCCGGTCGAGGATCTCCAGCGTGCGCTTGGCGTAGCACAGGCCGCGCGAGCCGACGCTGACGGTGTTGTCATCGTCCAGCAGCACGACCGGCAGGCCCTGCTGCGCCAGGTCGATCGCCGCGCTCAGCCCGACCGGGCCGGCGCCGATGACGACCACCGGGTGACGCGCCACGGTGTCCGGCGTGTCCAGCGCAGCCGGACGGCGGAAGGCGTAGCGGGGATAGGTGTAGGTACTCAGCACGGCGGTCAGCCTTCGTGCATCCACGCAGCGTGGCGCGGCGCCCGCTTCGTCTGCGACCACTCTTCGAGCATGTCCCACTTGCATGCGTCGAGCTTGCGCATCATCTCCGGCGTGCCGATGTCCGCCGCCAGTTCGAGCCGGTGGCCGTTCGGGTCAAAGAAGTAGATCGACTTGAAGATGGTGTGGTTGACCGGGCCGAGCACGTCGATCCCGGCCGCGACCAGCTTCGCCTTCGTCGTCTCCAGCACGTCCATTGATGCGACCTTGAACGCGATGTGCTGCACCCAGCCGGGGGTGTTCTCGTCGCGGCCCATGGCGGGCGAGTTCGGCAGCTCGAAGAAGGCCAGCACATTGCCGTTGCCCGCGTCGAGGAAGACGTGCATGTACGGATCCGGCGCCTTGGTGGACGGCACCTCGTTCTCGGCGATCGCCAGCACGAAGTCCATGCCGAGGTGGTCGCGGTACCACTCGACGGTCTGCTTGGCGTCCTTGCAGCGGTAGGCGGCGTGGTGCACGCCGTGGGTGATGCTCATGGGGGGTACTCCTGCGCAGTGGAACAGCAGAATCGATCAGCCTTCGAGGGCCTGCCACATGGCGACATCCCGCTCGGCGGTCCAGATGCGCGGGTCGCGGTGGCCGGTCGCCTCGTCATAGGCGCGGGTCACGTCGAAGGGCATGCAGTGGTTGAAGATCACCCAGTGGCCGAACTTCGGCTTCAGCGCGGCCAAGGTCTCCTCGTACACCTTGCGCAGGTCACGGCCCTCGGCGGCACCGGCCTTCACGCTCGCGTACAGCTCGCTCACGAACGCCCGCGTGCCGGCCAGACCCGCCTGCACTTGCTCCGGCGTCTGCAGCGCGGCGCCGCGGCCGGGCACCAGCTTCTCGGGGTTCAGCGCGGCGATGTTGTCCAGCGTCTGCGGCCAGTCCTGGAAATAGGCGTCGCCCGCATACGGCGTGGCGTCGAACTCGACCAGGTCGCCCGAGAACAGGATCTTTTCCTTCGGCAGCCACGCCACCGTGTCACCCTTGGTGTGGCCGCGGCCCAGCTGCAGGATCTGCACTTCCACCGAGCCTAGCCAGATCGTCATCTTTCCGGTGAAGGTGATCGTCGGCCATGTCAGGCCCGCCGGCACCGACTCGACGTTCTGGAACAGCCGGGGGAAGCGGCCGATCTCGCTGGCCTTGTCGAACTCGCCGCGCTCGACGATCAGGTCGTAGGTGTCCTGGCTGGCGATGATCTGCTCGGGCTCGTAGGCCGTGGCGCCCAGCACGCGCACCGCGTGGTAGTGGCTCAGCAGCACGTACTTGATCGGCTTGTCGGTCACCTCGCGGATGCGGCGGATCACGTCCTGCGCCATCACCGGCGTGGCCTGCGTGTCGATGACCATCACGGCGTCGTCGCCGATGATGATGCCGGTGTTCGGGTCGCCCTCGGCGGTGTACGCATAGGCGTGGTCGGACAGCTTGTCGAAGCTGACCTTCTTTTCTTCCAGGTCGGCGGCGGAGGCGAAGGTCTTGGTCTGCGTCATGGGGGAGGCTTCCGAGGTTTGTTTCTGTCGAACGTGTTCGTCTAATCCGAACGATGGGTTGATCTTAGTCAGTGTGTTTGTTAATGTCTAATGCATTCGCATTAGTGAAAACCCGTAATCCCTTGCTTGCTTGATCCCAGCCATGGCCACGTCTGAACTGTCTGAAGAATCCCCGTCCCGCGGCTCGCGCGGCATCCAGAGCATCGAGGTCGGCGGCCAGTTGCTGCACGCACTCGCCCACGCCGGCCGCCCGCTGGCGCTGAAAGACCTCGCGCGCGAGGCCGACATGACGCCCGCGAAGGCGCACCCCTACCTCGTCAGCTTCGGCGCGGTCGGACTGGTCGAGCAGGAGGCGGACACCGGTCGCTACGGGCTCGGGCCGCTGGCGCTGCAGTTGGGGCTGATCGCGCTGCAGCAGGTCGATCCGGTGCGGCTCGCGTCCGCGGAGTTGCCGGCGCTGGCGCGCGAGGTGGGGCACACGGTGGCGATCGCCGTGTGGGGCAACCGCGGGCCGACCATCGTGCGGCTGGAGGAAGGGCCACAGGCGGTCCACGTCAACATGCGGCACGGCACGGTGGTGTCGGTCGATGGCACGGCGTCCGGGCTGCTGTTCGCGGCGCATCGGCCGGCGGCGGAGGTCGAGGCGATCCTGAAAGCCGAAGGGGCGGGGCGCACGCTGGCTGATCTGGCGCCGCAGCTGGAACGGGTGCGCGCGCAGGGCTGGAGCGGGGCGGTCGATGGCTCGGTGCGGGGGGTCAGCGCGGTGGCGGCGCCGGTGTTCGACGGCTTCGGGCAGATGGTGCTGGCGCTGACGGCGATCGGGCCGAGTGCGACGCTGGAGGTGCGGGGGGAGGCGGAGGTGGTGCGGGTGTTGCGGGAGCGGGGAAGGGGGGTGTCGGGGCGGTTGGGGTGGCGGGGGTGATGGACGTGGGCCGGGTCGGCGGTTATGCTGGCGCATGAGGTGCTGTGCTCATCGCGGTGCAGGGTTTGACGGGCCATTTAGGGAGAAGTTATGCGTCACGCTGGAGAAAATCAATGCCGACAACGACTTGCGGGCGCCCTTCGCTCCGAGTTAGGCGTCACGAGCCACGTTAGACAGCAGGGCCGCGAGGTCTAAATTAAGTTAGGCCGCATAGTTCAACATCCATTTTCACTAAACGAAGAAATACATGGCCCTCTCAACTTGGCTACTTTTTGTTGCAGCAGTCTTGGTTTTAACAATCACACCAGGGCCAAGTGTCCTAATGTGCATCTCAACATCGGTTCAGTATGGGCCGCGCCGTGCGCTGGTAGCCTCAGTCGGTAGCACGATAGCAATTGCTTGCATCATGCTACTTTCGATGTTGGGTCTCGGCACAGTTCTCGCTGCATCCGAAACGCTATTCTCAGCATTAAAGTGGCTTGGCGCGGGATATCTTGCATACTTGGGAATTACTTCTTTGTTGGCCAAAGCGTCCAATCTCTCCGTTCCAAAATCCAACGCTTCGGAGTTGAGCACCAGATCGCTCTTTACTCGCGGTCTATTTGTTGGCGCCAGCAACCCCAAAGCGTTACTCTTCTTTGGCGCACTGTTTCCACAGTTTATAGATCCATCCGCACCGCAACTGATTCAGTTCATAGTCCTGGGTACCACGTTCATTTTCTTCGAACTCTTCTGGCTTTCCGTGTATGCAATCACTGCTGCGCGTGCAAGAACTTGGTTACAGAAGCCTCGGCGTGCAACGCTCTTCAACCGCATTACCGGTGTAGTTTTTCTTGCTGCTGCCGGTCTACTCGCAACAACTAGGCGTAATGCGGCCTGACCCAGCCTTCAACCGGACTTGCCTTCGGCAAGCGGGTTAAGGCGCACGTTAGCCGTCACAACAGGCCGCTGCCTATGTAAAGGGCTAGAGCGATCATGACGACGGCGACGAATGCGTCCAAATAACGCCAAACACCAGGCTGATTCACCCATCTGGCAACGTAACGTGCGCCAAGGGTTAGTGTGAGGAACCAAATTGCAGAAGCAGAAATAGCACCCGCCGCAAAAATAAATTGCTTATGGTTTGGCAAAAGTGCCCCAACTGTTCCAATAACCAATACCGTATCCATCCACGCCACAGGATTGAATAGTGAGGTAATAATAAGTAATCGTTGGTTTTTGCCGGCGCTATTTTCTAATCCTGCGGATACATCTTTCTGTGGGGCAACGGTCCGCAACGTAGCAGCAAATCCATGCCAAAGCATCAGAACGACACCAAGCCACATAGCACCTCGCTGCAGCAAGGGCTTTTCATCTAGAAAAACAGAAACGCCAGATATTCCTAAAAATATCAGTAAGGCATCACTTCCAACACCAACAGCCAATAGTTCACTTAGTGGCCTACGCTGAAGCGCTTGCCGCAAGATGAGTAAATCCTTGGGTCCTGGGCAAATGAACAGACCAAGACCAAGTGTTAAGCCTTGTGCAAAGGCAGGGAGGTCGAACATGATTCAATCCGACAACCTCCTAAGCTGAACCGGGCTGTGCTTGAAAGCTTCTATCCTACAATATTTTTGCACCTACGAAAATGGCTGATCAAGAGATCCCTGAGCTGAAGCGCGAGCAACTCGGCAAAGGTGTTCGTGGAAAGTATCTCAAGAACTTCACACAGGGCAGCAACGTCGTTGTCCTGCAGCCTGAGATCCTGAAGGCGTTTCCGACATCCGAGGCGGTCAACAAGGCATTGGCCAGCATGTTGGCTTTTGCGAAAGAAACGCAGGGTTTGACTGGCCGCGCAGGCAAGGCGCCGCGCAAGCGTACCGCCGTCTAGTGTTACTTGTGAGGCGGGTATTTCGGCTCAGTGTTGACCGTGTCTGTCACAACAGATATGGCCGCTGCGCCTCCAACCTCAGCACCAACTCCCCAAACAACGAATTCGCCCACGCGAACCAGGGCCGAGTGAACCGCCGCACATCGTCCTGGTGAAACGACTCGTGCATGAACCCGGTTCCGGCATGGCTCGCCTTGAGCATCGCCAGGCAGCGCAGGATCTCGGCGTCGTCCATGCTGGTCATCGCCTGCATCGTCAGCGCGATCGGCCAGATCATGCCCAGCCCGCAATGCGGCCCGCCAATCCCGCAGCCCGCCCGACCGCGGAAGAAAAACGGGTTGTCCTCGCTCAGCACGAAGGCGCGGGTGGCGCGGTAGCGCGGGTCGTCCACGGACAGGCAGCCCAGGTAGGGCAGCGACAGCAGGCTCGGCACGTTCGCATCGTCCATGTAGAGCGCATTGCCGTAGCCGTCGGTTTCATAGGGCAGCACCCCGTCGGTCGGCAGCGCCGCCGCGACCTCATCCGCCAACCCCCGCGCCGACTCTGCCAGCGCCACCCGCCCGAGCGCCGTGGCCAGCGCATCGAGCTGGCGCAGCGCGGTCACGGCCATGAAGTTGGCGGGGATCAGGTAGGGGTACTGGCAGGCGTCGTCCGACGGCCGGAACCCGGAGCGGATCAGCCCGTTCGGCCGCGCCGGCCAGCCCTCGCCGTCGAAGGGCAGCGTGTCGGTCGGGCTGAGCGCCATGCGCTGGAAGCGGTAGGGGCCGGGACCGTCGCGGCGCTGCTGCTCGCGCATCGTCTGCACCACCAGCGCCATCGCCCGCGCCCAGTGCTCGTCGAACGGTGACGTGTCGCCACACGCCTGCCAGTAGCCGTGGCCCAGCCGGATCACGCTGCACAGCGAGTCCAGCTCCCACTTGCGCTCGTGCAGCTCGGGGCGCATCGCCGTGCGGTCGTCCGCCCATTGGCTGCCTTCCTGGCCCTTGTTGAAGGCGTTCGCATACGGGTCGATCAGCACGCAGTCCACCTGCCGGTTCACCACCCCGGCCAGCATTCGCTGCAGCCGCGGCTCGGTCGGCGCCAGCGCGAGGTAGGGCCACACCTGCGCGGTCGAGTCGCGCAGCCACATCGCGGGGATGTCGCCGGTGATGACGAAGGTGTCGGGGTGCACGCCGTCGGTGAAATCAACCGTCGTGTCGAGCGTGTTCGGCAGCGCGTTGGCGAAGAGCTGGCCGAGTTCCTCGTCCGCGATGCGGGCGCGCACGCGGTCAATCTCGGCTTCGACGGCCTCGCTGGTGAAGCAGCGCTGGTGCAGCGGGGGGCGTTCGGTCATGTCGGGCTCTGCAAGTGACAGCGCCCCCGCTGCAGCAGGGCAGCGGGGGCGCTCGGGTCAGTCCGGATTGATCAGTTCAGATCAGATCGAATCAGTTCAGCGACAGCTTGACCTGATGCCCCGGCTGGTTCTTCGGGTGGTTCTGGTTGGTGAACACCGTGCGGTCCGCCTTGGTCATGATCACTTCGAAGAACGGCTGGAAGCGCGCTTCGGTGATGTTGAACGCCTTCAGGAACTTGGCGAACATTTCCTGCTCTTCGCGCTCCGGCTGGCCATCCGCCAGCGACGAGTCGATCAGGTTGACCATGATGCACATCTTCTGTGCGTCGCTCAGCAGCGGCGCGGCTTCAGCCAGGAAGGTGTCGACCGAGTTCTTGCGGCGGTACTTCATCGCCGCATCCAGCAGCGCCTGGTTCTGCGCGCCGACGCCGATCGTGCCCTTGCCGTCATCCTGGCCACCCAGCACGGACAGCAGATGACCAACTTCCTCGGTGTCCATCTCGCCATCAGCGCTCATCATGTAGATCAGCGAGGTGGTGAACGCCAGATGCGGCGTCATCTTGTCGCCGGTGTCGGTCTTGAACATGTCGAACAGGCCCATGCGGGAAGCTCCTTCAAAGGGGGTTGAGGTGAAAAGGTGAAATTCGAAGCCGTCTGACCGGGATGCTGGTCCGAAGTTCCCGTGGTGCCGGACGACTTTTCGAATCTGGGGCGTGGCTGCCGCAATGCAAGAGCGGCGCGGACCGTTTCGTTCGATACAGTCCGCCCATGGCATATGAACTTCATTACTGGCCGACCATTCAGGGTCGTGGCGAATTTGTGCGACTGGCGCTGGAGGCGGCGGGTGCGCCTTACATCGACATCGCGCGCGGTGACGAGGCTGCGGGGCAGGGCGTGCCCGCGCTGATGCGCCAGCTGAACGATCGCAAGGCGGTCCAGCCACCGTTCGCGCCGCCGTTCCTCAAGGACGGTACGGTCGTGATCGGGCAGACCGCGGTGATCCTGCACTACCTGGCGCTGGAGTGGAAGCTGGTCGGGCGCAGCGAGCAGTCGCGCACCTGGACCCAGCAGATCCAGCTCACCATCGCCGACATGGTCAACGAGGCGCACGACACCCACCACCCCATCGGCATCGGTCTCTACTACGAGGACCAGAAACCCGAGGCGCTGCGGCATGCGCAGGAGTTCTGCAGCGCCCGCCTGCCCAAGTACCTGCAGTGGTTCGAGCAGATCGTTGCCCGCAATCCGGCGGGCACGCGCTTTCTGGTGGGCGGCAAGATGAGCTATGCGGACCTGTCGCTGTTCCAGTTGATCGAGGGGCTGCGTTACGCCTTTCCGAAGGCGGCGGCGAGCGCACTGGCCAAGACACCCTTGATCGTGGACCTGCACGACCGC
Organism: uncultured Sphaerotilus sp.; assembly: GCF_963924895.1. NCBI lineage: Bacteria > Pseudomonadati > Pseudomonadota > Betaproteobacteria > Burkholderiales > Sphaerotilaceae > Sphaerotilus > uncultured Sphaerotilus sp. The sequence continues at coordinate 102,869 of NZ_CAWURG010000026.1, read as the reverse complement.
GTGGCCGAGGTGCCGCGCGTGGCGGCGTATCTGGCGAGCCCGCGGCGCATCCCGTTCAACGAGCAAGGCATCTTCCGCTGCTACCCGGAACTGGACCTGGTCACGTAGGCGACCTTGGCGGCGCGGTGGTGGTGCTTCAATCACCAGCATCCCACCGCCCACCCGCAGGAGCCAGAGCATGAACCGGGAACTCTCCCCCAAGAGCCAAGACCTCGTCGACCGCGTCCAGGCGTTTTTCGACCAGTACATCACCCCGAACGAAGCGCGCTACGAAGCCGAGATGCATGCGCTGCGTCAGGCGGGAAATCCGTGGCAGGTCGTGCCGCTGATCGAGGAACTCAAGCCGATCGCCCGCGCCGCCGGGCTGTGGAACCTGTTCCTGCCGCACCCCTACAAGGGCGAGGGCGGTGTCTCCAACCTTGACTACGCGCCGCTGTGCGAACTCATGGGGCGCGTGGTCTGGTCCGGCGAGGTGTTCAACTGCTCCGCGCCGGACACCGGCAACATGGAGACCATCGAGCGCTACGGCACCGCCGCCCACAAGGAGCGCTGGCTGGAGCCGCTGCTCGACGGCAAGATCCGCTCGGCCTTCCTGATGACCGAACCCGCGGTGGCGTCTTCGGACGCGACGAACATCGAGTGCTCGATCCGCCGTGACGGCGACGAATACGTCATCAACGGCCGCAAATGGTATTCGTCGGGCGCCGGCCACCCGAACTGCGCCATCTTCATCGTGATGGGCAAGACCGATTTCGAGGCCGCGCGCCACGAGCAGCAGTCGATGGTGCTGGTGCCGCGTGACACCCCGGGCGTGACGGTGTTGCGTCCGCTGCATGTGTTCGGCTACGACGACGCGCCGCACGGGCACATGGAGGTGCTGCTGGAGAACGTGCGCGTGCCGGTCGAGAACATCCTGCTCGGCGAAGGCCGCGGCTTCGAGATCGCGCAAGGCCGCCTCGGCCCGGGCCGCATCCACCACTGCATGCGCTCCATCGGCGCTGCGGAGCGGGCGCTGGAGATGATGGTCGACCGCCTGTCCACCCGCACCGCCTTCGGCAAGCCGCTGTCGGCACAGTCGATCTGGCACGAGCGCATCGCCGAGTCGCGCTGCATGATCGACCAGGCGCGCATGCTGACGATGAACGCCGCCTACAAGATGGACACCGTCGGCAACAAGGGCGCCAAGCAGGAGATCGCGATGATCAAGGTCGTCGCGCCGAACGTGTCGTGCAAGGTGGTGGACTGGGCGATCCAGGCCTATGGTGCTGCCGGCGTGAGCCAGGACACTTGGCTGGCCGAGATGTACGCCCACCAGCGCACGGTGCGGCTGGTGGACGGCCCGGACGAGGTGCACCGCAACGCCATCGCCAAGATCGAGATCGCGAAAAGAACGGTCGCGCGGGCCGCCGGGGAGCGCTGATGTCTGCCGCGCCGGTAGCGCCCGCCGACCTGTTCGACAACCCGATGGGCCTGATGGGCTTCGAGTTCGTCGAGTTCGCTTCGCCCACGCCGGGCGTGCTGGAGCCGCTGTTCGAGCTGATGGGCTTCTCGCTCGTCGCGCGCCACCGCTCCAAGGACGTGGTGCTGTACCGCCAGGGCGAGATCAACTTCATCGTCAACCGCGAGCCGCGCAGCGCCGCCGGCTATTTCGCGGCGGAACACGGCCCGTCCGCCTGCGGGCTGGCGTTCCGGGTGAAGGATTCCCACAAGGCCTATGCCCGCGCGCTGGAACTCGGCGCGCAGCCAATCGAGATCCCGACTGGCCCGATGGAGCTGCGCCTGCCGGCGATCAAGGGCATCGGCGGCGCGCCGCTCTACCTGATCGACCGCTTCGAGGACGGCAAGTCGATCTATGACATCGACTTCGAGTTCCTCGATGGCGTGCCGCGCCGCCCGGAAGGCCACGGGCTGAAGCTCATCGACCACCTGACGCACAACGTCTACCGTGGCCGCATGGCGTTCTGGGCGGGCTTCTACGAGCGGCTGTTCAACTTCCGCGAGATCCGCTACTTCGACATCCAGGGCGAATACACCGGCCTGGCCTCCAAGGCGATGACCGCGCCAGACGGCAAGATCCGCATCCCGCTGAACGAGGAATCCTCGCGCGGCGCCGGGCAGATCGAGGAATTCCTGATGCAGTTCAACGGCGAGGGCATCCAGCACGTCGCGCTGCTCACCGACAACCTGATCGACACGGTGGACCGGCTGGCGCTGGCCGGCGTGCCACTGATGAGTGCACCCAACGAGGTGTATTACGAGATGCTCGGCGAGCGCCTGCCCGGCCACGGCCAGCCGGTGTCGGCGTTGCAGACCCGCGGCATCCTGCTCGACGGATCGACTGCGGGGGAGCGACCGCGGCTGCTGCTGCAGATTTTCTCGCGCACGCTGCTCGGCCCGGTGTTCTTCGAGTTCATCCAGCGCAGCGGCGACGACGGCTTTGGCGAGGGCAACTTCAAGGCACTGTTCGAGTCGCTGGAGCGGGACCAGGTGCGCCGCGGGGCCTTGAAGGTCTGACACTGCGGTGTGCGGGGCGTGGCGGCGTGCCGGACTGCACGGTTCTGGGCCTCAGGCGACAATCCGAAGATGACTGACATCGACAAGGGCACCAGCGCCCGCCTGCCCACCCCCCACGGCGAGTTCACGATCACCGCGTATTTCGACCGCAGCACCGGCATCGAGCACCTGGCGCTGCACTGCGGCGACGTGGCTGGCGACGAGGTGCTGGTGCGCGTGCACTCCGAGTGCCTGACCGGCGACATCTTCGGCTCGCTGCGCTGCGACTGCGGCCCGCAACTGCAGCTCGCCTTGCAGCGCATCGCCCAGGCTGGGCGCGGCATGGTGATCTATATGCGCGGCCACGAGGGACGCGGCATCGGCATCGAGCAGAAGCTGCGCGCCTACAACCTGCAAGACCAGGGCATGGACACGGTGGAGGCCAATCTGGCGCTGGGCCATCCGGCGGACAGCCGCCGCTTCGAGGCCGCGGCGCAGATCCTCACGGACATGGGGGTGCGCTCGGTCTGCCTGATGAGCAACAACCCGCTGAAGGTGCTGGCCTTGGAAGCACAGGGCATCACCATCGTGCAGCGCGAGCCGCACGAGATCGACGCCAATCCCGAAAACGCCGCCTACCTGGGCACCAAGCGCGACAAGCTCGGGCATTTCCTGCGCGGCTGAGGCGCTATCGCTGCAAGCGGCGGTAGAGCGTCGTGCGGCTGATGCCCAGGCGCCTGGCCGCTTCTGACAAATTGCCATTGCACTCGGCGACCGTGCGCTCGGTCTCGTCGGGCAGTGGGGCGGGGATGACCGGCGCCGCTGGTTCCGGCGTGACATCGATGCCGCCCCGGCCCGCTTCCACCTGCACCCACAGGGGCGATCCATCGGGCAGACGCAGCTCGAACGGCCAGCCCTGGCTGGCGTGGCTGTGGCCGTGCAAGGCCTCCACGGAGGTGTCGAACACGGCATCGATGCGCAGCCCCGCGATGTCCTGCCGTGCCAGCCCGAGCAGCTGCAGGCCGGCCATGTTCGCCCCGATCAGCCAGCCGTCTTCGGAAAGGGCCAGCAGACCTTCGGTCAGCCCGGCGATGCCCTCGCGGTACTTGTGGATGCGCAGGCGCAGGCTGTCGCGGTGGCGGGTCTCGAACAGTCGGTGCTCGATCATCCGGGCCGCCGACCGGACGAGGCCCAGTGTGTGTCGGTGGAACTGGCGGTGGTCGCTGGAGATGTCGATCGCACCGAGCAGCGCGCCGGCCGGATCGATGATCGGCGCCGCCGCACAGGTCAGGAAGCCGTTGCGTTCCAGGTAGTGCTCGCTGCCGTGGACCACCACCGGCCGCTGTTCGGCCAGCGCGGTGCCGATCGCATTGGTGCCACGCCACTGCTCGTGCCAGTTGGCGCCTGGGCGCAAGGCCACGCGCTCCGCCCGGTTGGCGAAGCTGGTGTCGCCCAGCGTGTCGAGCAGCAGGCCCTGCGCATCAGAGAGCAGCACGATGCTGTCGGTCTCCCGGATCTGCTCGTGGATGAACTCCATCGCGGGACGGGCGTGGGCGACCAGTTCGTGCTGCTGCGCGCGGGCCTGGGCGAGTTGCACGGCCGAGGCGTGGGGCGTGCCGGTGCGCCCGGACGGCGAGAGACCCGCCGCCTGGCTGCGTTGCCAGGAGCGCAGCAGTGCGGGATCGGACACGGCCAGATCCCGCGGTGCCTCGCCCGCCTCGACCATCTCCCGGCGCGCTTCCCGCAGGCGGGCCGGGGTGAGTGCAGACGGGGTGGTCGGCTTGTTGACCTTGCTCATTCAGTAGTTACCCTTATGTTCTCGTCTGCCAATCGTCGCGGTCTGGACCGTCACCGATTCGACCAATCTGCGGCGCTGGCTTGATGAAATGCAAGGTGCCTGCGGGATACCCTGATTTCCTCCGGTGCCTGCCGTTCCAGTTGTTCACCCGGTCCAGTGGATTGAACAGGGTTCAAGCAGGAAACGGGCCATTTCTCGGCAACCGATCCTGGGGTGTCCAGCGGGTTTCAGGCTGGCACGCGGCTCGCGTAGAAGAGAGTGTTCGCAACCCTTTTCGCTACACGGTCACACCGCAGGAGACATTCCATGATCTACGCCCAACCCAACACCCCCGAAGCCAAGGTCCAGTACAAGGCCCGCTACAACAACTTCATCGGCGGCCAGTGGGTCGCGCCGGTGAACGGCCAGTACTTCGACGTGATCACCCCGATCAGCGGCCAGGTCTACACGCAGGCCGCCCGTTCCACCGAAGCCGACGTCGAGCTGGCGCTGGACGCCGCCCACGCCGCCAAGGCCGGCTGGGCCGCCACGCCCCCGAGCGTGCGCGCCAACCTGCTGCTGAAGATCGCCGACCGCCTGGAGCAGAACCTGGAGCTGCTGGCCTATGCGGAAACCGTGGACAACGGCAAGCCGATCCGCGAGACGCTGAATGCCGACATCCCGCTGACGGTCGACCATTTCCGCTACTTCGCTGGCTGCGTGCGCGCCCAGGAAGGCGCCCTGAGCGAGATCGACGGCGAGACCATCGCCTACCACTTCCACGAGCCGCTCGGCGTCGTCGGCCAGATCATTCCCTGGAACTTCCCGATCCTGATGGCGGCCTGGAAGCTGGCTCCGGCCCTCGGCGCTGGCAACTGCGTGGTCCTGAAGCCGGCGGAATCGACCCCGATCAGCATCCTGGTGCTGGCCGAGCTGATCGCCGATCTGCTGCCCCCGGGCGTGCTGAACATCGTCAATGGCTATGGCCGTGAAGCCGGCATGCCGCTGGCCACCAGCAAGCGCATCAACAAGATCGCCTTCACCGGCTCGACCGCCACGGGCCGAGTCATCGCCCAGGCCGCCGCCACCAACCTGATCCCGGCCACGCTGGAGCTGGGTGGCAAGTCGCCCAACATCTTCTTCGAAGACATCATGGATGCCGACGATGCCTTCTTCGACAAGGCGATCGAAGGCATGGTGCTGTTCGCGTTCAACCAGGGCGAGGTCTGCACCTGCCCGTCGCGCGCGCTGATCCAGGAATCGATCTACGAGCCTTTCATCGCCCGCGTGCTGGAGCGCGTCAAGGCGATCAAGCAGGGCAGCCCGCTCGACACCGACACCATGATGGGCGCGCAAGCCTCCGCCATGCAGATGGACAAGATCCTGTCCTATCTGGACGTCGGCAAGGCCGAAGGCGCGCAGGTGCTGATCGGTGGCGAACGTGCCGAACTCGGTGGTGAACTGGCCGGCGGCTACTACATCCAGCCGACGCTGTTCAAGGGCAATAACAACATGCGCGTCTTCCGCGAAGAGATCTTCGGCCCGGTGCTGGCCGTGACCACCTTCAAGGACGAAGCCGAAGCCCTGGCCATCGCCAACGACACGGTCTACGGTCTGGGCGCTGGCGTGTGGAGCCGTGACGGCAGCCGCGCCTACCGCATGGGCCGCGCCATCCAGGCTGGCCGTGTGTGGACCAACTGCTACCACGCCTACCCGGCACACGCGGCATTCGGTGGCTACAAGGAATCCGGCATCGGCCGCGAAACCCACAAGGCCATGCTGGACCACTACCAGCAGACGAAGAACCTGCTCGTCAGCTACTCGCCGAACGCGCTGGGCTTCTTCTGATGCCCGGGGACACGACGTTCGCCGTGTCCACCCGCGTGTCGGCCACCGATGCTGCGCTGGCCCACCTGGCCACGCTGCATCGGCAGCATCCCGGGATGCTGCTGTACCAGTCGGGAGGCTGTTGTGATGGCAGCAACCCGCTGGCGCTGAATCCCGGCGATCTGTCGCTCACCGTGACCGACCAGTGTGTCGGGACGGTGGGCGCCGTGCCGTTCTACATCGACACGCGCCAGTGCGGCTACCTGCTGGGACAGGCGCTGACCATCGATCTGCGGCCCGGCAACCTCGGCTCGTATTCGCTGGAAGACGGCACCGGCTGGTACTTCGTGACGCTCACGCCGACCTGCCCACTCACTTCACGATCTTCATCGTGATGTCCACCGCGCGCAGGTGCTTGGTGATCGAGCCCACTGCGACGCGGTCCACACCCGTCTCCGCCAGCGAGCGCACGTTTTCCAGCGAGGCGCCGCCGGAATACTCCACCAGCGTGCGGCCGCCGCAGTCGCGGTGCTCGTGCACCATGCGCGCCACCGTCTTCACCAGCTCCAGCGGCAGGCTCTCCACCAGCACCAGATCGATGTCCTCGTCGAGCGCGACGCGCGTCTCTTCGCGGGTGCGGATCTCGGCCATGATCGGCACGTTGAGACCCATCGCCCGCGCGTAGTGGATGGCCTCGCGCAGGCCGCCCGCGGCGGCGCTGTGCACGTCCTCGATCAGGAAGCCGTCGTACAGCCCGAGCCGGTGGTTCAGGCCGCCGCCGACCAGCACGGCGTATTTCTGCGCACTGCGCATCCCCGGCAGTGTCTGGCGGGTGTCGACGATGCGTGCACCGGTGCCGGCCACCGCGTCCACATAGCGGCGCACCGAGGTGGCCGTGCCGCTGAGGGTCTGCAGGAAATTCAGCGCGGTGCGCTCGCCTGTGAAGATCGCGCGGGCGCAGCCGGTCACTGTGCAGAGCAGGTCATCGGGCTGCACGCGACTGCCTTCCGGCATGGCCCAGCTCACCGAGATGGTCGGGTCGATCATCTGGAACGCGGTCGCGAACCACGGCTGGCCACAGAGCACCGCGGCCTCGCGCGTTGTCACGCGGGCGGTCACGATCTGCCCGCGTGGCAGCAGCACGGAAGTGACATCGCCGGGGCCGATGTCCTCGGACAGGGCTTGCTCCACGCACAGGTTCAGGTCGGCGGGCGGGGGGGTGGTGTTCATCAGGACAGTTCCGGCAAGGGCAGCAAGGGCAAACGGGGCATGGGCCGATTTTCGCCGCAGTCGGCGCACCCCATAAGATAGAACCTATCAATCGATTCGCCAAACACAATTGGTCTATCACGCCTGCGAGGTCTACGATTCACCCATCGACCACCAGGAGCACCACATGAGCACCCAGCGCCCCGAGATCAAGACCATGGCCAACCTCGAATCCGCCTTCGCCGGCGAGTCGATGGCGCACGTCAAGTACCGCTACTTCGCCAAGCTGGCCCGCGCCATGGGCGACGAGGACACCGCGCGCACCTTCGAGGCCACCGCCGACCAGGAACTCATGCATGCCTTCGGCCACCTGGACCTGCTCTACCCGAAGGCCGACATGACGCCGGCCCGCGCGCTGGAAATCGCCATTGCCGGCGAGACCTACGAATACACCGAGATGTACCCCGGCTTCCGGGCCACCGCCGAGGCGGAAGGCCAGGCCGCCGCTGTCGCTGAAATCGACGGGCAGATCAACGAGAGCCGCGAACACGCCGAGCAGTTCCAGCGTGCGCTGCAGGACACGCTCGCCAAGGCGCAGAAGCGTTTCGCTGCACTGGCCCGGGTCGAGGAGCGCCACGCCGCGCACTACCAGGCCCAGCTCGACAAGGTCCGCGCCGCGGTCTGAGTTCGTTCATCTGCCCCCTCCAGAATCCAACCCTTTTCACCGGAACCCTCACACCATGGCAACCCTCCACACCACCTACGTCTGCGTCGTCTGCGGATTTGTCTACGACGAGGCCGCAGGCCGCCCTGAAGACGGCATCGCGCCGGGTACCCTCTGGGCCCACGTGCCGGCCGACTGGTGCTGCCCGGACTGCGGCGTCGGCAAGGCCGACTTCGAGATGGTGCAGATCTGATGACGGCGCCGGTCGTCATCGTCGGCTCCGGGCTGGCCGGCTGGACGGTCGCCCGCGAACTGCGCAAGCTGGATGCGGCGGTGCCCATCGTGATGGTCACCGCCAGCCCCGGCCACTTCTACGCCAAGCCGACGCTGTCCAATGCGCTGGCCCTTGCACGCACGCCGGCGCAGATCGTCAGCACTGCCGCGGAACCGATGGCCGCCGCATCCAGCGTCACGCTGCTGGCTGAAACGACGGTGACGGGCATCGACGCGGCCGCGCACACCGTGTCGCTGTCCGACGGGCAGACGCTGGCCTACCGCGATCTGGTGCTGGCCAACGGCGCGCAGCCCATCGTCCTGCCGATGGCCGGCAACGCGGCGCAGCGGGTGTACCGCGTCAACCACCTCGAGGACTACACCGCCTTCCACGCTGCGCTGGGCGACGCGCCCAAGCGTGTGCTGGTGATCGGGGCGGGTCTGATCGGCTGCGAGTTTGCGAACGACCTCGTGATCGGCGGCCACCAGGTCCGCGTGGTGGACCCGGCGCCGCGTCCGCTCGCCAGCCTGCTGCCAGCGGAAGCCGGCTTGGGCCTGCAGACCGCACTGGCCGCCGCCGGCGTGGTCTGGCACTTCGGCACCTCGGTGGCGTCGCTGGATCAGTCCGACAGCGGCAGCCTGCTGGCCACCTTGGCGGACGGGCAGACGCTCGAAGCCGACCTCGTGCTGAGCGCAGTGGGCCTGCGGGCCGACACCCGACTGGCGCAGGCTGCTGGCGCGGTCTGCGAACGGGGCATCGTCGTGGACGAGCGGCTCGGCACCACGCTGCCAGGCGTCTGGGCGCTGGGCGACAACGCGCAGTACCCGGGCGGGCGCATCCTGCCCTTCGTGATGCCGATCATGTCGGCGGCCAAGGTGCTGGCAGCGAATCTCGCCGGGCAGTCCGCGACACTGGCGTTCCCGGTGATGCCGGTGGCGATCAAGACGCCGGCCTGGCCCGTGCTGGTGGTGCCACCGCGGATGGGACTGGCGGGCACCTGGCAGTCTGCCGGGGAGCTGCGCTGGGACTTCCGGGATGCCGACGGTGCCTTGCGCGGCTTCGTGCTCGCCGCGGGACAGCGCAGTCAGCGGGCCGCCTTGATCTCGACGCTGGTGGCTTGACGCGGACGGGGCCTAGGATGGCGGGATGCTGTCCTCTGACCTGTCCTTCATCGTCGACCACTCCACCTGGGGCCGCGCCCTCAGCCCTGCCGAACGTGCCCTGGTCATGGCCACCACGACCGAGCGCCACGTCCGTGCAGGGGAGGGCATCGTCAGCGTCGGCGATGCCGCGGCGCACTGGCTCGGCCTGATCGACGGCCTGGCCAAGATGTCGGTCACCGCCGCCGATGGCCGCATCACCACGCTCACCGGGGCGTCCCGCGGGGCGTGGTTCGGGGAGGGCTCCCTGCTGCGGCATGAGCCCTTCCGCTACGACGTCATCGCCCTGCGCGACAGCCACATCGCGGAGCTGCCCCGCGCGACCTTCGAGGCGCTGCGGCAGGGCAGCCTGCCGTTCAACCACTGCCTGCAGCACCTGATGAACGCGCGGCTCGGCCTGTTCATCGGCATGCTGCGCAATGACCGGCTGCTTGCGCCGGACGCCCGTGTGGCCGCCTGTCTGGCCAGTCTGTACAACCCGGATCTGGCGTTCGACCCCGGGCCGCGCCTCGACCTGACCCAGGCGGAAATCGCCTTGCTGGCCGGTGTCTCGCGCCAGCGGGCCAATCAGGCACTCCAGCGGCTGCATGAACGGGGGCTGGTCTGCCTGGGCAGCCGGGGCCTGCAGATCCCCGACGTCAACGGCCTCCAGACCTATGCCTTCAAGCCAATTTAAATACTAACGGCTAAGCATCAGGGAAACCGGATACCCTGCGATACCGGGCTGCGCAGTTCCCATGGGTTTGCGAATCAGGTGTATTTTCGTTAGTATCTTTTCATGCTGAACGAGACCCTCTCCCTGTTTGCCCCATCGGATGGAGATGCGCTGGCCGAGGCGCTGAATCTCCAGTTCACGACCTGGCTGGCATCGTCACCGGCCCGTGGCCCGCGCCAGCAGGGCGCCTTGCGCGAGGAGTCGGCCCAGATCTATGCCGACATGTGGCAGGCGTTCATCGCCTACTGCGCGCCCTTCGACGAGGACTCCGGCACGCGCAGCGTTCTCCTAGATCCACGGAGGGAACTGAGTCGGGACGATCTCGTCCGGTTTCTGGCGTTCGCCGCCATCCGGCCGCAACGGCAGAGCCGGACCGGACGTGTCCACGCAGAGCTGACACCGCGTTACGCGTGGCGCCTGCTCCAGTTGATCGACCGCGTGCTCAACCACGGCCGTGAAGAACTGGGGCAGGAGCCTCTCGAAGCCCCGCTGCAACTGATGCAGGAAGCGCCTTACCGTTACGCCAACGCATCGGCGCTGACGCCCGTGCCGGACGTGCTCACCGAGTCCCAGGCGGCGGCTCTGATCGCCCACTGCACGTCCGTGTCCAAGGTCACGGACGGTCTGGGCTCCCCATGGAAGGTGATCCGCGACCGCAGCGCAGTGGCATTGATGCTGGGGGCCGGTCTGGCGCCTGGCCAGGTGCGCGTGCTGTCGCTGGACGACGTGTCGATCGACGGTGGCAACGAACCCGGCGTGCCATGGCGGCTCTCGGTGGCCGCCGATGGCAGTTCTGCGGCGCATCAGGTGCCCATTGCCCAGTGGGCTGCGCGGGAGCTGCGCTTCTGGCTGGATGTGCGTGCCCGGCAAGGGGCGGCCATGTTGCAGTCACCGTGGGTGTTTCCATCGACGATCACCGGCAAGGCCTGGTCGCACCCGGCGTGTCACCGGGCCGCGGTGGCCGTGATGGAGGAGGCGGGCATCGATGGCGGATCCCCGTTCCGCCTGCGGCACACCTTTGCCGTTCGCCAGTTGCTCAATGGCCATGCAGAAGAGGAAGTGGCCCGCTGGATGGGCTACGCCGACACCGGACCGATGAAGCGCTACCGGCACGTGCTGGCCGCACCACCGAGCGGCATTGCCTGAGTCGCTGTACGGTGACCGTCCCGTTCAGAGTGGCAGGCGTTCGCAGCGTGTGAGCCGGGCGTATTCCTGCTGCGCCTGCGCGCTCGCGTGCCGGTCGAACTGGGCTTGCAGCCGCGCCAGCTGCCGCAGCCGCATCAGCTTGTCCAGTTGCGTCAGGCTGCGGTCCAGTGTCTGCTGTTCCTGTGCGATGCGGACCAGGCGATCCTGTTTCGCCACCAGCACGGGGTAGGTCGCGGTCTGGCCCAGCAGAAAATTCTGCGCAACCCCCACGTCATTGGCGAGGAACTGGGCATAGGCCGCCGTGTGCGGATGGGCGGCGGCGGGCCAGCGCTGGGTCAGTGCGCGGCGCAGCGTGGCCTGCAGGCGGTCAATTTCGGCGCCCACCCGCTGGGATTCCTCGACCAGGCGGTGCAGCCGGCCGGTCATCTCCTTCTGGCGGGTTTCCAGCGCATCGACCAGCGCACGCCCCCGCAGCGGGAGCCGAAGGCGTTCCGCCAGCGCCATGGAGACACGGCCGTATTCGTTGTCTGGCTCGGTGACGGTGTCGACATAACGCAGCCACACCGGCTGCCAGCGTTCGAGGTAGGTTTCGGTCGATGCGCGGGGCAGCTCGGCACTGTCGCCTTCGATCACCGCGTAGAGGTGGGCCTCGTGCAGGCTCACGACGCGGTTGCCGTCCAGATCCGCCGAGCGTAGCAAGGGGCTTCCGGTCCGGGTGCGGCCGGTGAGTGCCGAGAACAGCTGCGTGGTGTAGTCGCCGCTGCCCGGGTCCGCGCCACCGGCCGGGCAGCGTTGGCCCGTGCCCAGATGGTCCACCGGCTCGGCGGTGAAGGCGCAGCGGTTGTGGCGGCCCAGGCTGCGCAGGTCCCGGGCGCTCGGCCGGATGAGGCGCTGGAATCCGCTGGAATGGCACTGGGACAGGACGAAACGCATCGGGGTGTTCGCCGGCACATGGCTGGCGAGGGCGTCCAGTTCCCGCACCGAGAGGCCCGTGTTGTCCCACAGGCGCAGCGTGTTGCCCGCGGAATCGGCGGCGTCGGACAGCCCCGGGCCGGTATAGACCAACAGTCCCCGGTCGGCGGTGCCCAGGGTCGCGAAGTCCTTGTCCAGCGCGGCCGACAGCGTGTCCGCCCGCGCGCCGGCCAGCGTGCTGCCGATCCGGAAGCGTCGCCCGGACACGGCGTTGAAGGCTTGCTGGCCAAACACGCGCGCCAGTGGCTGCAGCGCCGCTTGGCCGTCGGTCGCCTTTCCTCCGGGTCGGGTTTCGATCACCTCCGGCGTCGGATCGGCGGTGAAAGTCTGGGTGCTTGAACCACCGGGCAGGCCGCGCAAGGTCTCCGCCAGCCAGAGGGTGGTCGCTGCGCTGCGGTTGTCCGGACTCCGGGCATCTGGCTCGCCCGCCACCAGCCAGGCGTGCGTGGCGCCGGCGGCCGATCCCAGCCCGCCCGCGAGCGCGCAAGCGAGCACCACGACCAGACCGGTTCGGCCGGCAGCGCGGCGTCTGCGTGGCTCAGTATTCGACGGGCTGCGTGGTCGGTGGTTCATGGGGCATCAGGGTCGGAACTGGCGGGGCGACAGGGGGTCTCGCGGGCGCAATCGGAGCGGGCGCCGGTGCAGGCGGTGACACGGGTGTCCAGGTCTGGCGGCGCTGCACCCGCAGACGGGGCCGGTGCGTGAGCGCGGCGTACAGCCCGCCAATGAGCAGCGCCACACCGCCCAGCACCAGCGAGGCTGGACGGTGCCAGCTCAATCCGACCAGCCCGCCGAGCATCAGCCCCCCAGCGCCGCAGAGCAGCCCGAGCACCAGCGAGGCCCGTCTGGCTGATCGGCCACCCATCAGGACCCCCAGCGCCCATGCCACGCTGCCACAGGCATACAGGCCGGCCATCAGCAGGGGCAGATCGGCAAAGCCTTGCCACAGCCATTCGCTGTAGACACGCTGCGCCCAGTCCTGCGTCGCGACGCTGTCGCCCAGCGTCAGATCAATGGCGATCAGGCCGAGCGCGATCAGCAGCAAGGCCAGCCAAGGCAGCAGCAGCCACGCCAGAACGGCGCGGCGGTGTATCCAGCGGTGGATCAACGAAGCAACTCCAGGGCCGGAAGCGGCCACAAAACGCCAATATTCTCACATCAAGCCGGTACCGCCTCGTTTGTCGATCGCCGTTCCCGACTGAGGTATCGTGCGTGCATCCCCCTGATCGACGACGAAACATGCCCGTACGAGACATCCTGAAAATGGGAGATCCGCGCCTGCTGCGGGTCGCCCACCGTGTCGAGGCGTTCGACACCCCCGAGCTGCACGCGCTGGTGGCCGATCTCTTCGACACCATGCACGCCGTGAATGGCGCTGGTCTGGCGGCGCCTCAGATCGGCGTCGACCTCGCGGTCGTCATCTTCGGTTTTGGACAGAACCAGCGCTATCCGGATGCGCCCCCAGTGCCACGCACGGTATTGATCAACCCGACGGTCACGGCGCTGTCAGACGAGGAGGAGGACGGCTGGGAAGGTTGCCTGTCCGTGCCCGGCCTGCGCGGTGTGGTGCCCCGCTGGTCCCGCATCCGCTACAGCGGCTGGGACCAGACTGGCGAGCGCATCGAGCGGGAGGTCACCGGCTTCCATGCGCGGGTGGTCCAGCACGAGTGCGACCACCTGATCGGCACGCTCTACCCGATGCGCATCCGGGACTTCAGCCGCTTCGGGTTCACCGACGTGCTGTTTCCCGGACTGGATGCTCAGGACGACGACTGATCGTTGTCCTTGCCGCCCGCAGGCGGCTTGCGCATCAGCGCCATCGCGGTGCCGATGAGCCCGGCGACCTCGCTCATGTTGCCGGGCACGATCATCGTGTTGTTCTTCTGCGCCAGCTGCGCGTAGGCCTCCACCGCCTTTTCCGCCACCTTCAACTGCACGGCCTCGGCGCCGCCGGGTTGCTGGATGGCGCTGGCGATCTTGCGGATGGCGTCCGCGGTGGCGTCGGCCACCAGGGTGATCGCCGCGGCTGCGCCGTTGGCCTTGTTGATCTCGGCCTGCTTCTCGCCCTCGGACCGGGCGATGAAGGACTCGCGCTGGCCCACCGCGATGTTGATCTGCTCCTGCTTGCGGCCTTCGGAGGCGGCGATCAGCCCGCGCTTCTCGCGCTCGGCGGTGATCTGCTGCTGCATGGCGTGCAGGATCTCGTTGGGCGGCGTCAGGTCCTTGATCTCGTAGCGCAGCACCTTGACGCCCCAGTTCAGCGCCGCCTCGTCGAGCGAGGCGACCACCGACGCGTTGATGATCTCGCGCTCCTCGAAGGTCCGGTCCAGCTCCATCTTGCCGATCACCGAGCGCAGCGTCGTCTGCGAGAGCTGGGTGATGGCGCTCACGTAGTCGGACGAGCCGTAGCTGGCGCGCATCGGATCGGTGACCTGGAAGTAGAGGATGCCGTCGACCTTGAGCTGCGTGTTGTCGCGCGTGATGCAGACCTGGCTGGGCACATCGAGCGGGATTTCCTTCAGCGAATGGCGGTAGGCCACGCGGTCGACGAAGGGAATCAGGAAGTTCAGCCCAGGCAAGAGGGTGCCGTGGAACTTGCCGAGCCGCTCGATCACCCAGGCGTTCTGCTGGGGCACGACCTTGAGCGCTCGGGAGACGAAGAGGATCGCCACGACCAGCACAACCAGCGCAAACATGTCCATGGGGGTCTTTCGAGGCGCTCAGGGCGCTTGGGTGGAGGGGATGGGGCCAAGCACCAGGCGGGCGCCATCGACAGCAACGATGGCGCATTCACCGGGACCGGGAGGCAGTCCGTCGCCCTGCCAGCGCGCCTGCCAGGGCGCGCCGCGGTAATGCACGGTGGTCAGGCCATCCTGCTGCCAGCGGGTGACCTTGACGTGGTGCCCGATGTCCAGATCGAACTCGGCGGCCGGCCGACCGCGGGCGGTCCGCAGCCGCCACCACCACAGCAGCGCCATCGCCACACCGCCCACCACGGCACACACCAGCATCTGGCTGGGGAGCGGGGCGCCCAGCTGCGCGGTCAGGCCCGCAGCCGCCATGCCGATCGACAGCAGCAGCAGGTAGACCGTGCCGGTCAGCAACTCGGCACCGACCACAAATCCAGCGGCGATCCACCACAGCATTGATTCGCTCATGCAGCCAGTGTAGGCCGCTGTCGAGTCAAACCGGTGTCAACCGTGGCGATGCCACGTTCCCGCGGTCAGAACCTCGTTCGGCCGGTACTGTTCCTTGTAGACCATCTTGCGGCTGTTCTCGATCCAGTAGCCCAGGTAGACAAACGGCAGGTTCAGCGCGCGGGCCTGCTCGATCTGCCACAGGACGTTGAAGGTGCCGAAACTGGCCTCGTCCTCGGGCTCGTAGAAGGTGTAGACCGCCGAGAGGCCGTCGTTGAGCACGTCCAGGATCGACACCATCTTGAGCGCGCCGGGCGTGCCGTCCGCCTGCGCAGGTTCCCGGAACTCCACCAGCCGCGAGTTCACCCGGCTTTGCAGCAGGAACTGGGTGTACTGGTCCACCGAGTCCTGGTCCATGCCGCCGCCGCTGTGGCGAACCGTCTGGTACTTCAGGTACAGCGCGTAGTGCTCCGGCACGAAGCGCAGGCGGGTCACGCTGACTTGCAGCGCCTGGTGGTCACGCCAGGCCCGGCGCTGGCTGCGGTTGCGCTTGAATTCGCCGACGCACACGCGCAGCGGCTGGCAGGCCTGGCAGCCGTCGCAGTAGGGCCGGTAGGTGAACAGCCCGCTGCGCCGGAATCCGGCCGAGACCAGCTCCGAATAGGTGTCCGCGTTGATCAGGTGCGAGGGGGTGGCGACCTGCGATCTGGCCATGCGCCCGTCCAGATAGCTGCAGGCATAGGGCGCCGTGGCATAGAACTGGAGTTCCGCTAGCGGGAGATCCTGGGGGTGCGTCACGCGGGTTCACCGGTCAGTGGATCGGAGTCGAGCGGCAACTGCCGCCACAGCGCCACATCATAGGTCCAGCGCGGAGGCGGGGGCAGGGCGGTTGCGCGGGCGATGTGGGTCTCGAAGGCGGCGCGCTCGACCGGCGCCGCGCCCAGCGAGGCCAGATGTCGGGTCTGCTGCTGGCAGTCGATCCACGCGACGCCCTCGGCGCGGCAGAAGGCCACCAGCGCAGACAAGGCGATCTTCGAGGCATCGGTCTGCAGCGCGAACATCGATTCGCCGTAGAACATCCGCCCGATGCAGACACCGTAGAGGCCGCCGACCAGCCGCCCGTCGATCCAGGTCTCGAAGGAGTGGACCCCACCCGCGGCGTGCCACCGGTGGTACGCCTGCTGCAGTTCAGGGACGATCCAGGTGCCGTTCTGGCCTTCGCGGGCCACACCGGCGCAGTGGCCGATCACCTGCGCGAAGGCGCTGTCGATGCGCACCTCGCAACCGGGTGTCGCCACGAAGCGCCGCAGCACCTTCTTCAGCGAGCGGTGCAGCCTGAACTGCGCCGTCTGCAGCACCATGCGCGGGGCCGTGCTCCACCAGAGGATCGGCTCACCGGGGCTGTACCACGGAAAGATGCCGCGCCGGTAAGCCTGTTCCAGCCGCGGCAGGCTGAGTTGGCCGCCCGCACAGAGCAGGCCCGGCGCGTCGGTCTCCGGCCCGAGCGCCCGGCTGGTCGGCGGAAACGGCGCCCGTCCGTCGTCGTTGTCCGGGAGCCAGTCGATCATGCGTAGACCCGGGGGAAGGTCAGCGCAGTTGCAGGTCGTCGTTGCTGAACGAGATGTCCAGCGGCTCGATCAGCACCTGCTTCGGGCCCGCCTCGACCACGCCAGCGTTCCAGGCCGCGATGCCCTGGGCGCGGGCGATCTCCACCGTGCGCTCGGCGTCCTCGGCCTTGACGAAGATCGCGAAACCGGCGCCCATGTTCAGCGTCGAGTAGGCCTCGCGGTCGTCCTGCCTGGCTTGTTCCTGGATGAACTTCAGCACCGGCGTGACCGGCGGCACCGTGTGGATGCGGTAGGTCAGCTCGCTCGGGTGGCGCAGCAGCTTGCGCCAGCCGTGGCCGGTGATGTTGGCGCAGTAGTGCGGCGTGATGCCGGCCTTCCACAGCGCCTCGGTGACCGGCGAATACAGCACGGTCGGGGCCAGCAGCGCCTCGCCGTAGGTGACACCCGGGGAGATTTCCGTCAGGTAGCCGTTCGGCAGGCGCTCGACCAGCTTGCGCGCCAGGCTCAGGCCGTTGGCGTGGATGCCGCTGGAGGCCAGCAGGATGATCGCGTCGCCCGCGCCAAGTTTGTCGCCGACTGACAGGCGTTCCTTCGGGTTGATCAGGCCGGTGCAGGACGCAGCCAGGTCGATGCGGCCGGCTTCGACGATGCCCGCCAGCGCCGGCGTTTCACCCCCACCCCAGGCCACGCTGCAGACCTCGCAAGCGCGTTTCCAGCCAGCGACCAGGGCTTGCGCGCGCTGGTTGTCGCCGAACCAGTCCGAGCCACCCGCGGCCCAGTAGGCCTGCACCACCAGCGGCGTGGCGCCGACGGTGATCAGGTCGTTGATCGCCATGGCGATCGTGTCCTGCGCGATGCCGTCGTAGTAGCTCTTGCCGGTGAGGGTGGCCATCTCGTCGGCCACCAGCGTCTTGGTGCCCAGGCACTCGACGATGGACGCCAGGTAGAACGGGCCGACATCGACCACGTAGGCCGATTCGCCGCGCGAGGCCGCGACTTCGGTGAAGCCATGGCTCGCCAGATGGACGGCGGTGGACGCGGCAGCACGCTGGGCCGTGACCTTCAGCGGGTCGATCAGGTCGTAGTTGACGCCGGCCTGCTCGTAGCTGAGGGTGCCGGTCTGGTCGGTGGAGTGGTCGGAGGGCGGGGCAGATTGATTCATGGGGCCGGATTATCGACCAGCCCGGCCCGCCTACAATCCGCCCCCATGTCGTATATCGTCCTCGCCCGCAAGTACCGGCCCCGCAGCTTCACCGAAATGGTGGGCCAGGAGCACGTCGTGCAGGCCCTGAGCAACGCGCTCACGCGCCAGCGCCTGCACCATGCCTACCTCTTCACGGGGACCCGCGGCGTCGGCAAGACCACCGTCTCGCGCATCCTCGCCAAGAGCCTGAACTGCGTCGGCCCGGACGGCACCGGCGGCATCACCGCCCAGCCCTGTGGCGTCTGCAACGCCTGCCGCGACATCGATGCGGGCCGCTACGTCGATTACGTGGAACTCGACGCCGCTTCGAACCGCGGCGTGGACGAGATCAGCCAGTTGCTGGACCAGTCGGTCTACAAGCCGGTGGTGGGGCGCTTCAAGGTCTACATGATCGACGAAGTCCACATGCTGACGATGACCGCGTTCAACGCGATGCTCAAGACGCTGGAGGAGCCGCCCGAGTACCTGAAATTCGTGCTTGCGACGACCGATCCGCAGAAGGTGCCGGTCACCGTGCTGAGCCGCTGCCTGCAGTTCAACCTGCGGCCGATGGCGCCGCAGACGGTGCAGGCGCATCTCGAACAGGTGCTGCAGGCCGAATCCGTGCCGGCCGAGGTCGGTGCGCTGCGGCTGCTGTCGCGCGCCGCCCGTGGCTCGATGCGGGACGCGCTGTCGCTGGCCGATCAGGCGATCGCCTTCGGGGGCGGAACGCTGGATGAAGCGGGCGTGCGGCAGATGCTGGGCGCCGTGGACCGTGGCCACGTGGTGCGCATCGTCGAGGCGCTGGCCGCCAGTGACGGCGCGGCGCTGGTGCGCACGGTCGATGAACTGCGTGGCCTGGGCCTGTCGGCCGCGGGCACGCTGGAAGAACTGGCGACCTTTGCCCAGCAGATGGCGCTGGTGCAGGCCGTGCCGGACGCCGCCGATCCGACCGACCCGGATACCCCCGCCGTGCGCGCGCTCGCGCCGCTGCTGGCGCCGGACGAAACGCAGGTGCTGTACAGCATCGCGCTGCACGGCCGGGCCGAACTCGCGCTGGCGCCGGACGAATACAGCGGGCTGATGATGGTGCTGCTGCGCCTGCTGGCCTTCCGGCCGCAGGGTGCAACCGTTGTCGCCGCACCGTCGGTGGCGGCTCCGGTGGCTCCAGTGGTTGCACCTCGGCCTGCCCCACCCGCTCCCGTTGCAGTGAAACTGGCGCCCGCCGTGGTGTCGTCGCGCGAACTGCTGCGGCCGGTCGTGGCGAGCGCGCGGGTTGCGGTGGCGCCCGAACGTCCGGCCCCAGCGCCGATTCCAGCACCGGCCGCACAGGCCAGCAAGCCGCGCACGGTCGCGCCCTGGGAAGAAGGCCCGCCCGCCGACTGGGACGACATTCCGATGGAGGGCGATCCCGCGCCGAGCACATCGGTCGTTGCGCCGTCCATCCGCGTCGTTGCTGCCGCTCCGGCTCCCATCACCGAGCCGGAGCCGTCCGTCACCTCGCAGGACTCGCAGGACTCGCTGGACGATCCCCTCGTGACCCGCTGGTCCGCGCTGTTCACCGAACTGGCAGGCCGCGGCGGCATGAACGGCCTCGTGCGCGAACTGGCGTGGCAGGCCCAGTGCCTGGCGATCGACGAACAGGCGACGCCCCGGCGCTTCGTCCTGCGGGTCGAGCGCGAATCGCTGCGCCAGCCCGGACACCGGGACCGCCTGCAGGCGGCGCTCGCCGAGTGGCTGGGCGAAGAGACCGTGCTGGAGGTCGTGGCCGGCGCAGTGACCGACAGCGCCGCCCGCCGCGACGCCGCCCGCCGCCTGCAAGCCCAGAACGACGCCGAAGCGGCCATCACGCAAGATCCGATGGTGATCGACCTGCTCGCGCGTTACCAGGGCGCGCGGATCGTGCCCGGCTCGATCCGCCCGGTCGCCTGAACCTCGGCCGCATCCTCCGATTTTTCTCTCCGCAAGACCGCTCCCAGAAAGGACACCCCATGCTCAAAGGACAGCTCGCCGGCCTGATGAAACAGGCCCAGGCCATGCAGGACAACCTGAAGAAGGCCCAGGACGAACTCGGTCTGATCGAGGTCGAAGGCCAGTCCGGCGCCGGTCTGGTCAAGGTCGTGATGACGTGCAAGCACGACGTCAAGCGCGTCACCATCGACCCCAGCCTGCTGGCCGATGACAAGGACATGCTCGAAGACCTGGTCGCCGCTGCGTTCAACGACGGCATCCGCCGCGCCGAAGCGCTCAGCGCCGACAAGATGGGCAAGCTGACGGCCGGAATGCCGCTGCCGGGCGGCATGAAGTTCCCGTTCTGATGCGGCTGGCGTTGGTTCCAGGGCGGGGCCGCGCGTGAGTGCGCCGGACGCACTGGCCACGCTGGTCGAGGCCCTGCGCCGCCTGCCCGGCGTGGGCGTCAAGTCGGCGCAGCGGATGGCTTACCACCTGCTGCAGCACGACCGCGATGCAGCGATGCAGTTGTCCTATGCACTGGACCACGCCGTCCACAGCATCCGCCATTGCGAGCGCTGCCACACCTTCACCGAGCAGCCGGTGTGCCTCACCTGCCTCGATCCGATGCGCGACGAGCACACGCTGTGCGTCGTGGAAACGCCCGCCGACCAGGCCGCGATCGAGCGTACGGGCAGCTACAAGGGCCTGTACTTCGTGCTGATGGGCAAGTTGAGCCCGCTCGACGGCGTCGGCGCCCATGACATCGGGCTGCCGGAGCTGATGGAGCGGGTGGGCGACGGGGTGGTGCAGGAGTTGATCATCGCGACCAGCTTCACCGCCGAGGGCGAGGTCACCGCCCACGTCATCGGTGAGGCGCTGCGGCCCCGCGGCGTCAAGGTCACCCGGCTGGCGCGGGGTGTACCGATCGGCAGCGAACTCGAATTCGTCGACCTCGGCACCATCGCCTACGCCTTTTCGGACCGCCGCTGAACACGGCGATCCGGGGCGGCAACGGCCCGGCGCTTACTTGCGGGCCAGGCGCGTCGGGCTGATCTTGGTGCCCTTGACCGCTGCCGTGCGGTTGCGCGGCGTCACAGCAGCCAACTCGCGCTTGGCAGCCTTGCCCGCCAGACGGGCGGCCGCCTTGTCGGCTTTGCCGCCCGACTTGCCGGCATTCAGGCGCTCTTCGCGGGCGGCCAGCGCCAGTTCCCGGCGGGACAGCTTGCGGTCGGCCTTGTCGGCCGAGGCCATTTCACGCCGCGAGGCACCGGCTTCCTTGACCGGCTGCCAGATCACGAGCGACTGCGCCTTGCGGAAGCGCGTTTCGTCGTCGATGTGGTTCCAGTTCGCGATCTGCGTGGCGGTCACGCGGTAACGCTTGGCCAGCGCGAGCACGGTGTCGCCCTTGCGTGCCTTGATGGCCACCTTGCGCAGCGGCGGCACATCCGGCGCCAGCGCCATGTGGGCGTTGTCCGCCACGTGTTCCGGCACGTCCTGCACGCGCTGCTCGCTGCGTTGCACCAGCAGCGTGGAGCCGGCCTTGACCAGCATCTTGGGCGGGATGCGGTTCATCTCGCGCAACGAGTCCTCGCTCATGCCGGTCAGGCGCGCGGCTTCGGCACTGCGCATGGTCTTGGGCACAACCCAGGCGGTCCAGGTGGCCAGCGGTCCGCGAAACTCGCTCAGACGGTGAATGAAACCGTCGGCGTTGTCGTAGGGCAGCAGCACCTGCGGCGTGCCGGCTGCCAGGATCACCGGCTTGTTCATCTGCGGGTTGAGCATCTTGAACTCTTCCAGCGTCATGCCCGCCAGACGTGCCGCCACGCTCACGTCGATGTCACGCCGGATCGGCACACTGACGAAGTACGGGTGGTTTTCGAGCGCGGGCAGACTCAGGTTGAAGTTCTGCGGCGCCGTCACGATGTTCTTGACCGCCTGGAACTTGGGCACGTAATGCCGCGTCTCCGCGGGCATGTTCAGGCTTTCGTAGTCGGTCGGGAGGCCAGCGCGGCGGTTGCGCTCGATGGCGCGTTTCACATTGCCTTCGCCCCAGTTGTAGGCGGCCAGCGAGAGCTGCCAGTTGCCGTCGAACATCTTGTTCAGGCGGCCAAGATAGTCCAGCGCTGCACGGGTCGAGGCCAGCACATCGCGCCGGTCGTCGCGGAACATGTTCTGCTTGAGGTCATAGTCCTTGCCGGTCATCGGCATGAACTGCCACATGCCGGACGCCCGGGCCGAAGACATGGCCTGCGGATTGAAGGCACTCTCGATGAAGGGCAGCAGCGCCAGTTCGGTCGGCATCTTGCGGCGCTCAAGTTCCTCGACGACATGGAACAGGTAGCGCGAGCCACGCTCGGTCATGCGCTTGACGTAGTCAGGTCGGCTGGAGTACCAGACTTCATGCTCGCGGACCAGATCACCCTCGAGCGTCGGCATCCCGAAACCAGCCCGCACGCGGCCCCACAGGTCCTTGCGGGCGTTGGCGTCGTTGAGGACCATGGCCTGACCGCTCAGCGGGTCTTCCATCGGGCCGACGGCGTTGCGCGGATCTTCGACGACGGACGGTGCAGCGGCCGGCAGCGTCGAGCGCGCCACCATCGGCTCGATGCCCGGCACCGGGGAGAGCGGACCTTCCGGGTGGATGATCGCCTGCGGCTGTTCCTTCGAACCGACGGTCGTGACCATCGGCGGCGGCTTGACTTCGTTGCTGCTGTCCGGGATCGAGGCACAGCCGGTCAGGGCGAGCATCAGCGCGGAAAGGGCGAAATGGGTCGGGCGGATGGCTCGGGCGCTCAGGGCCTTGATGCGGGCATAACGGGTCATCGAAACTGGTCTTTCCAAAGTCGTATCGTCGCGAGCACCGACACCGGATCCCGGCCCTCGGCGCCTCGGGCGACCGCACAGGCGATCACGTCAGGCTGGTCGCAACGCAAATAGGGGTTGATCTGCCGTTCCTGCCCGATCGTCGAAGGCAGGGTAGGGAGACCGCGGTCACGCAGGGACTGGCACTTGGCCTCGTACGCCGCCAGGGCGAGGCTGTGCGGCTCGACTGCGCGCGCGAAACGCAGATTGGCCAAGGTGTATTCGTGGGCACAGCAGACCCGCGTCTCTGCGGGCAGTGCGGCAAAGCGGCCCAATGACGCAGACATCTGCGCCGGCGTGCCTTCGAACAGGCGGCCACAGCCGCCAGAGAACAGCGTATCGCCACAGAACAGGATCGATCCGGTGAAAAACGCCAGATGTCCGAGCGTGTGCCCCGGGACGGCCATCACTTCGATGTCCAGTCCGAGGCTCGGCAGGGCGATGCGGTCACCGTCATGGACGGGAATCACGGGGACCGGTATCGGCTCGTTGCCCGGCCCCCAGACCTGCGCCGCCTGCGCCCGCGGATGGGCGAGCAGCGTCCGCAAACCACCGACATGATCGGGATGCTTGTGGGTCACTAGAATGCCCGCAAGCTGCAAGTCGGCCCGGTCCAGTGCGGCAATGACCGGCGTCGCGTCACCCGGATCAACCACCACCGCCTCGCGGCCGTTGTGGATCATCCAGATGTAGTTGTCGTCAAAGGCGGGTAGAGATAGCAGATTCATGGCGCAGGATTCCCTGATTATAGAGATGGCCCCCTGGCTGCAGGCACCGGCTGGCCGATATCTCCTGGCCTGGGAGCAGCGACAGCTTGACCGGGTGGTGGCGGACATCTTCGGGTACCACGCGGTCCAGGTGGGATGGCCGATGGTGCAGGCCTTGCGCGCCAGCCGCATCAGCCACCGCTGGATGCTCAACGACGGGCAGATCGACGCCGATCTCCTCTTCACCCCGGCACTCCTGGAGGATGCCGATACCGGTCTGCACGGAGGGGATGGCGCCTTGCCAGTCAGCGTGCTCACCGACTACGACGCACTGCCGTTCCCCAGCAACAGCCTCGATCTGGTCGTGCTGCCCCACACGCTGGAGATGACGGCGGACGCCCACCACACCCTGCGCGAAGTCGAGCGCGTGTTGATGCCGGAAGGCCGGGTGGTGATCGTCGGGTTCAATCCGACGAGTCTCTGGGGGCTTTGCCACCAGTTCGACACCATCGGGCGGCGCGTCGGCATGACCAGTCCGGTGATGTCCGAAACCGGCGAATTCATTGGCCCGCGGCGCCTGCGGGACTGGCTGCGCCTGCTCGGCTTCGAGATCGAATCGGGGCAGTTCGGGTGCTATCGTCCGCCCTTTGCCTCGCAAGGGTGGCTGGACCGCAGCGCCTGGTGGGACCACGCGGGCGAGCGCTGGTGGCCGGTGTTCGGCTCGGTCTACATGCTGGTGGCCGTCAAGCGGGTGCGCGCGATGCGCCTGCTCGGCCCGGAATGGAAACGCAAGCGCCGCACCGGCGCCGCGCCCGCTGTCGTCGCCCAGCGCCAGCCACACCCCACCGCCGGCCCCTCCCGGAACTCGACCGACTGAATCACCGCACTTGCATGACCGAAGACACCGTTTCCCCCGCCGCCGCCGCGGCCACCAAGCCGGCGCTCGCCGTGACCCGACCCAAGGTGGTCATCTACACCGATGGAGCCTGCAAGGGCAATCCGGGCATCGGCGGCTGGGGCGCCTGGCTCCAGAGCGGCGACCACGACAAGGAACTCTTCGGCGGCGAGGCCAACACGACCAACAACCGCATGGAGATGACTGCGGTGATCGAGGCGCTGGCCAGCCTGAAGCGCACCTGCGACATCGTGCTCTACACCGACAGCGAGTACGTCAAGAACGGCATCACCACCTGGATCCACGGCTGGAAGTCGCGCGGCTGGAAGACCGCCGCCAAGCAGCCGGTGAAGAACGTCGAACTCTGGCAGCGCATGGACGCGCTGTCGCAGTTGCACAAGATCGAGTGGCGCTGGGTCAAGGGCCACGCGGGCGATCCGGGCAATGAGCGGGCGGATGCGCTGGCGAACCGTGGCGTGGAGTCGGCACGGGCATAGCGCTGACTGAGTCAGGCCCACAGTAGGCAGGGAGCATGGAGGAGTGCTGGAGATGGTTCAGAACGAAAATGACGACAAGCGCAACAACAAGCGCAAGAATTTTCCAATCTTGCAAATTGCATTGCCGCGCACACCGTGGGAGTTCAGCCTGCTGGTGCTGATCACTGCGCTGGTGCCGCTGATGGTGGCGGTGGCGGCCATGCGCTGGGTGATGGATGACGCGTCTCATGCGCTGGTGGAAACCCAGGTGGTCAAGACCGAGGCCATCTGGATGGATGCGCTGAGGGACGAGCTGAAACATTTCGTGGAGATCACCGTCAAGTCCGTGCAGCATGTGGTGGCGAGCAACCCCAGGGATGCGACGGCGACGGCCGCCCGTGATCTCGTGCGCCGCATGGACGCCGGTGAGGACGCGTACATCTTCATCTACACGCTGGATGGCCGCAGTGTGGTCCATCCCCGTTTGCCTGAACTGGAGGGCAAGTCGATCACCACCGCGGCCTATCCCAAGTTGGGTCCGGTCATCGAGATGCTGCTGGCCGAGGCCAGAAACCCCAAGAATGGCGGCTTCGTCCAGTACGACTGGATACGTCCGTCCACGGGTCTGGTCGAGCAGAAGCTGGGGTATGTCACGGTGATCCCGGAGCTTGGATGGATGGTCGGCACGGGCCTGTACCTGAAACCGCTGCAAAAGACCTCCGACCAGATCCGTGGCACCGCGCAGACCGCCATCAGCGACACCTTGCGCAAGGTCTGGATCATTGCGCTGCTGGCCGTCGGGGGGGTCTTCGCGGGGTTGGCCTATCTGAACGTCCACAAGCAGATGGAAGCCAGCCACCGGATTCAGGCGCTGCTGGGCAAGCTCGAAACGGCCCGGGAAACACAGCGGCAGGAGATCGCCATGATCTTGCACGATGAAACGATGAGTTCGCTGTACACCGTGAAATGCAAGCTGCTGACCGCCATCGCGCGGAAGGATCGGGCCAGCGAGATGTTGCCGGAGATCAGCCAACGGCTGGATGCGGCCATCAACCAGGTGCGCGACACCTCGCACAAGCTCCGCCCGATCCTGCTGAACCAGCCCGACGGCCTGCCGAGCGCGCTGCAGGAAGCCGTCCGGGAGTTGAGCGAGCGCAGTGGCTTGGCCACGCAGGTCAGCGTGGAAGGGATGGGCATAGCGTTGCCGATGGCGCTGGCAGAAGCCACGTTCCGTGTGGTGGAGGAGGCCTTGCGCAACATCGAGAAGCACGCCCAGGCGCGCGAAGTCTCGCTCGTGATGTCCGTGTCGCTGTCCGACGGTCTGAACCTGCGGCTGCGCGACGATGGGGTGGGATTTTCAATTTCAATGTACGAGCGGCAGTCTGATCGCGGGCTGGGATTGACCAACATGCATCAGCGCATCAAGGAGCAAGGCGGCCGTTTGGTGATGGCCTCCAGTCAGGTGCCTGGAGAATGCGGCACAGAGATCACGATCCAGTTTTCGGCGGCGGCACTGGTGGAAAAGGAGAACGCATGACGACCGATGGCCTCACCCGCGTGCTGATTGTTGACCCCCACAACTCCCGTGCTGCCCAGCGAGAGTTGCTGGACGTGGTGCTGGCTGACCGCTGCACGGTGGTCGGCGACTGCGGGAGTGCGGCCGAGGCGCTGGCTCTCGTCGAGCTTGAGCGGCCACAGATCGTGCTCACTGGCTTGATGCCGAATGGGATGCCGGGGGTCGCGTTGATCCGCACGCTGGCCCAGCGGTATCCGGCACTCGGCCTGATCGTCTGGACCTTCCACGACAGCCCCGAATACGTGCGCGATGCCATGCGTGCCGGTGCGCGTGGCTACATCCTGAAAAGCGCACCCATCGACGATGTGGGCTTGGCCATCGAGTCCGTGCTGGCGGGCGGCCGGTTCTGCTCCCAGGGTGTGGTCAATCCCGATGATGCGGCGCAACGGGGTACCCATGGCTGACACGCTCGATGCACGCCCGATCCGCACCATGGCTGACACGCTCGATGCACGCCCGATCCGCATCGTGCTGGTCGATGACGAGCGCATCATCCGCGAGGGCCTCCGGGCGGTCATGGCCGACTACCCTCGGTTCGTCTTCGTGGCCGAGGCCGAGTACCCGGATGACGTCCTGCCGCTGATCGAAAAGCACGCGCCGGACATCGTGATCACCGATCTCAAGATGTACAAGAACGCGCAGGCCAAAGCGTATTCCAAGTTCGCGGGCCTCGATCTGGTGACACAACTGAAGTCCACCCATCCGGATTTGCCGGTCATGGTGACTTCGTTCTTCAGCGACAGCGATGTGCTGGTGCGGGTGTTCGAGGCTGGGGCGGCCGGCTTTGTCCCGAAGATGCGGCTGGAGGACTACCCGGCGGCCATCGAGTCCATGCATGGCGGGGCGGCCTATTTTCCAGTCGAATTGTGGAAGGCGCTGTCCGCGCTCAAGCACAAGCCGCGCCTCTCGCCCCGCGAGCTGCAGGTCAGCCATCTGGTGGCCTACGGGCTAAAAAGCAGCGAGATCGGACGCATGCTCGGCAACATGGCCCCCGGCACGGTGGACACGCACCGCAGCAGCATCATCGGCAAGCTCAACATCAGCGGCGACCGGCTGCAGAACGAATGCATCGAGCTGACCATGAACCGCTGGCCGGACTGGCACTACCGCCCCGCCGTGCCCAAGGCGGTCGATCTGCACCGGCTGGCCGTGGGGGTGGACCAGATCATCGAGCGTCTGGCGCTCACCCCCATCGAGGTGGAGATCCTCAACCTGGTGGAGCTGAAGAAGCGGGAACGGGCCGCCACCTGAGAAGCCCGCCCCCGCGCCCGTCCTCGCCTCATCCGCCGAAGCGCGTCACGCCCAGGGTCGCCTTCGTGTCGTGGATGTCCTTCCAGCCCGCCTGAAAGCGGCCCTCCTGCAGGGTGTCCAGCTGGCGGGCCAGGCAACTCTGCAGCCGGGCCACCTGGCGCCCGATCTGGCCGCTGGGCTTGAACGGCCGCGTCACCAGCAGGTTGGGCGAGCCCATGAACGTGAGGTTGTAGGCATCGAGGTTCTGGTAGCTGCGTTTGACCGCCACGAAGGGCGGCTGGATGGGCACATCGAACTCGGCCAGCATCAAGCCGCTGGTGGGCGTGTGGCGGCTGATGGATGGCAGTGGCCAGCCGCCATCGGTGAAGATGGCCTGCACCTGGTTGGCGTTCAGCAGCTCGACGGCCTTGTCGTCCGACTCGGCGATCACCAGCTCCATGCCGTGGTTCAGGGCCTTGTTGAGCGTCTGGCCGAGCAGCTGCGTGGAGCCGACCACCGCCACCTTGGCCCCCTTCAGTTCGGAGAACTTGCGCAGCACCTTCTTTTGACTGAAGACGGACAGCTTGTCCGATGGCCAGCGTGACCCCCCGCGCAGCGTCAGGATGTGCAGCAGGTTGGTGTGCAGCGGCATGACAGCCTGCAGCGCGGCAATGTGCTCATCGCCCCCCTTGGCCATTTGCTGCAGCGTGTCGAGCTGGACCAGCCCCAGTTCCACCTGGCTGGCCGACAGCATCATCAGGTTCGGCAACCCGCCGACGCTGGGCACCGCGCACACGCGGATCTCGGCGCCGCAGACCGCCTGGATGTCGCGCACCATCAATTCGTAGAGCTTGCCGGCTGGCCCGCTGCCGATGCGCAGCTCGCAGGCGGCGCCCGGGTTGGTGGCGGTGCTGGCTTCGGCCGAGCCTGTGGCCTGGGCACCGACGAACGTGCAGGCGGCACTCAACAGGGCAAGGAGGGCGGTCTTGGTGGCAGTGCAGGTACGCATGGGTTTTCTCCAGATTCCAGATTCCAGATACAGGATTCGGATTCACGATCCACTTTTCACCGGACGATCTCCGGGGCTGGGCGGCCGGCTTCCGGGTTGCCCGTGGCGGGCAGGTCAGGGCTGAACCACCACAGACCGATCACGATGGCCAGAAACAGCACGGAGGCGGTCCAGCGCAGCCAGAGCCAGAATTTCATGACCAGCTCCTTGTCGAGGACGGGGTACCTGCGCTGATGAGCACTTCCAGCGGTGGCAGCGGGCGTTCGCGGCTCCGGCTGGTGGCGGGAGCGCGTACCGAGCGCATCTCCACATCCAGTTCGGCAAACACGGTGTTGAAACGGGTCTGCACCGCGCGCAGCGCTTCGTCGGTCAACAGGCCCTGCAGCAGATCCTCGGTGGCGCTGGGGTGCAACGCGGCCATCACGACCTGGCCTGCCTGCGCAAATTCCCACTCGAAGACCTTCTGCTGCACCTGCTCGCGAAAGGCGCTGAGCGCGGCGTGTGCCTCTTCCAGGCGGGTGCAATTGGCCTCGTAGAACGCCTGCATGCGCTGCACGGCGTGTTCCTGCGTGGCGAGATTCTGGGTCGCATCGACACGGCGGCGGGCGTCGATCATTTGCTGCAACGACCTGATCTGCGCGCCAATGCCCACCAGTGCCTGCCGGAATCCCTGCAGCCGCTCCTCGCGCCGCAGGCAGTCAGTCTGCAATTGCTCGATCGGATTGCGGCGGGCCTCGCGCTTGTGCAGCCCCAGCACACGGTTTTCCAGCATCTGCACGCCCAGCGGCACGGCCTGGATGGCCGCGAAGCCCACGCCGGCCAGCAGCGCCAGGGCACCCAGACCGATGCCGGTGGACACGGCCGACCAGACCAGCCCGCTGCCTGCGGCCAGTGCGACGACGGTGCCAGCCGTGCCAGCCGCGCGCACTGTCCAGGTCTGGATGATCTGTGGCGTCAAGTTGTCAGGACGGGTGAGCTTCATGGCCGGACTCCTTTGTTGGGACCTTGTTGGGGCTTTGCTGGGTGAAAGCCTGGCTCCAGTCTCTTCTTCCGGGCGTGCAGCCGCATCTGGACGAGAACGCAGCGGGACTCTGGGCGCGAGGGTAAGTACAAACCCTTCATGCCCCCCTTCCGGTCTCTTCCAGGACGCCCGAACGTGGCGATACTGCGCATCTGATCCCGAGGAACTCCGATGCCGCTCTACCGCGATTTCACCGACCAGGCGCAGATCGACGCCCAGTACAACGCCTCGCTGCAGGTGCCGGACCCGGCCGCGGAGCTGGCGCACTACGTCCGCCAGGCCAGCCGCGCCCGCGCCACGCTGCGCGATGTGCAGGACGTCCGTTACGGCCCGACGCTCGCCGAGACGCTCGACATCTATCCGGCCGACCAGCCGGATGCGCCGGTGTTTGTCTTCATCCACGGCGGCTACTGGCGCGCGCTGTCGTCGAAGGACTTCGGCGGCGTGGCGCTGGGTCTGCAGCCGCTGGGCGTCACCACCGTGGTGATCAACTATGCGCTGTGCCCCACCGTGACGATCGACGAGATCGTGCGACAGACGCGCACCGCGCTGGCCTGGGTGCTGCGCCACATCCGCGCACATGGCGGTGATCCGAACCGGGTGGCGATCGGCGGCCACTCGGCCGGCGGACATCTGACGGCGATGGCCCTGCAGACCCGCTGGACCGAGGACTACGGACTGCCCGCCAACCCGTTCAAGGGGGCGTTGCTGGTCAGTGGCCTGTACGACCTGGCGCCGCTGCGCCACAGCTACCTGCAGCCACAGATCCAGCTCGACGACGGCATCATCCGCCGCAACTCGCCCGCGTTCAGCGTGCGGCCCTGCACCACGCCGATCCGCGTCACCTGGGGCGGAGCCGAGCCATCCGAGTTCGCGCGCCAGTCGCAGGTCTTCCACGATGCGTGGCAGGCGGCGGGCAACACCGCCGTGCTCGCGCCCGTGCCCGGCGCCCACCACTACAACGCCATCCACGGTTTCGAGAAGCCCGATGGCGACCTCGCCCGCTGGGTGGCGGACGTGCTGGCCTGAACGCCATGGCTGCCGTGACCCGCGACACCTGCGCCGCGCTGGACGCCGCCGACGCACTCGCGCCGCTGCGCGAACAGTTCGACCTGCCACCCGGCCTCATCTATCTCGACGGGAACTCGCTCGGCGTGCTGCCATGCGCCACCGCGGGCCGTGTGCAGGACGTGATCCGCCGCGAATGGGGCCAGGACCTGATCCAGAGCTGGAACAAGGCCGGCTGGATCGACGCCCCGCAGCGCGTCGGCGACAAGATCGCCCGGCTGATCGGCGCCGCGCCCGGCGAGGTGATCGCCACCGATTCGACCTCGGTCAACCTCTACAAGGTGCTCAGCGTGGCGCTGGCCAGCGTGCAGGCGGCAGACACGGACGCCCGACGCCGCGTCATCGTCTCCGAGCGCGACAACTTCCCGACCGACCTCTACATCGCCGAAAGCCTCGCCCGACAGCACGGCTTCACGCTGCGGCTGGTCGAGACCGGCGAGATCGCCGCGCAACTCACTGGCACAGCGGGCGACGAACTCGCCGTGCTGCTGCTCACCCACGTCCACTACCGCACCGGCCGGATGCACCCGATGGCCGAACTGACTGCTGCCGCCCACGCGGCGGGCGCGCTGGTGGTCTGGGATCTGGCGCACTCGGCGGGCGCGGTGCCGGTCGACCTGAAGGGCTGCGATGCCGATTTTGCGATCGGCTGTGGCTACAAGTACCTCAACGGCGGCCCCGGCGCGCCGGCCTTCCTGTGGGTGCATCCGCGGCATCTGGCACAGGCGGTGTGGCAGCCGCTGTCGGGCTGGATGGGCCACGCGGCGCCGTTCGAGTTCACGCCGGGCTATCGGCCAGCGGCCGGGGTGAAAGCCTTCCTGTGCGGGACGCCGTCCCCGATCGCGCTGGCCGCGCTGGATTGCGGCTTGGACACGGTGCTCGCCGCTGAGGCGCTCGGCGGCATGGCCTCGGTGCGCGCCAAGTCACTGGCGATGACGGAGTTGTTCATCGCGCTGGTGGCGCAACGCTGCGCGGGCCATGGCCTGTCAGTGCAGACACCCGCTGATCAAGCATTGCGCGGCAGCCAGGTGAGCCTGCACCGCGAGGAGGGCGCCTACGCCATCGTGCAGGCGCTGATCGCCCGCGGCGTGGTCGGCGACTACCGCGCGCCAGGCATCCTGCGCTTCGGGTTCACGCCGCTGACCCTGCGCTTCGTCGATGTCTGGGACGCGGTCGAACAGCTGCTGCAGGTGCTCGAATCCGGCGAATGGCGGGAGGCCCGTTTCCATCAGCGCGCCGCCGTCACCTGAACCGCCACCCCTGACAGCACCGCATTACCCGACAGCGGATCCCGCAAACGCTCGTCCAGCACTGCGTTCAGATTGGCGCCCGGCCGCTCGGCCGCGACGCTCAGCCGGGTGCCCGGCAGGTCATGCCCCCAGCCATGCGGCAGACAGACAACGCCCGGCATCACGCTGTCATCGACATGGATCTGCACGGTGATGTGCCGATCGGCCCGCCCCGCATCGTCCGCCAACCGGATGCGGGCCGCGGCGCCATCCGCCAGCCCGAGCCGCTGTGCATCGGTCGGATGCAGTTGCGCGGCGCCGCGGAATGGCCCCTTCGCCAGCGTCGGCAGGTTGTGCATCCACGAGTTGTTCGAGCGGACGTCGCGCCGGCCGATGATGACCAGCGGCGGCGCGGGTTCGTGCAGCGCCGCCAGCGCGCGGGGCAGATCGCCGAGCAGCATCGGCGGGGCCAGGTCGACCCGGCCGCTCGGCGTGCGCAGCACTTCCGGCAGGCGCGGGGCCAGCGCGCCGAGGTCGACGCCAGACGGCGCGTCCAGCAGCGCCGCCAGCCGCACGCCGCCCGGCTTGCGGCCGAAATCGTCGCCATGCGGCCCGGCGCGCAAGGCCAGGTCCAGCCGCCGTTCCGGTCCGCGCCAGCGCGAAGCGTCGGCGAAGGCTGCGTCCGCCCGGTCACCCGCAAAACGCTCGGCTTCCTGCCGCGCCAGCCGGTCGTCCAGCGCGGCCACATCGACCACGCCGTCCGGCCCGCGACCCTGCGCGATTTCGCTCAGGCGCAGCAGGATCTCCCACTCCGCCGGCTGCCCCGAGTCGGCCAGCCCGACCGGCGGGCTGTAGCGCGCGTGGTTGCGCAGCGAGAGCTGCCCGAAGGCGACGTCGAAATGCCCGTCCTCCAGCGGCGAGCGGCCGGGCAGGATGACGTGGGCGTGGCGGGTCGTCTCGTTCAGGTAGATGTCCACGCTGACCATGAAGTCGAGCGTGTCCAGCGCCGCCGCGAGCCGCGGGCTGCCGGGCGCGGACAGCACCGGGTTGGAGGCGACCGTGATCAGCGCCTTCACGGCGGGCTGGTCGGGCGAGGTGGCGGGGGTCTCGATTTCTTCGGCGAGGCAGGTGATCGGCCACTCGCCCAGCACCTCGGGCGCGCCGCTCACCCGGCTGTGGTGGCGCCCGGTGGTGACGCCACGGCCGACGCCGGGCTTGCCCATGGTGTTGGCGGCGAGCGCTGCGGCCTTCGGGAACATCACGCCGCCCTCGGCATCGAGCCGACCGGTCAGCACGTTGAGCACGTCGATCAACCATGCCGACAGCGTGCCGAAGGTCTGTCCGTTGGTGCCGATGCGGCCATAGACAGCGGCCCGCGGCGCAGCGGCCAGTTCGCGCGCCAGCCGGCGGATCGCCTCGGCGGGGATGGCGCAGCGCTCGGTCACCGCTTCCGGCGTGAAGGGCGCCACCGCCTGCCGGACGGCTTCGACATCGGCCGCACCCACGACGGTGGCCGCCGCACCCAGCCGTACCAGGCCTTCCTCGAACAGCGTGTGCGCCATCGCGGCGAGCAGGAACACGTCCGCGCCGGGGCGGATCGGCAGGTGCTCGTCGGCCACCTTGGCGGTTTCCGTGCGCCGCGGATCGATGACCACCAGCCGCCCGCCACGCTGGCGCAGCGCCTTGGCCCGGCCGCGGAAATCCGGCACCGTCCACATGCTGCCGTTGCTCGCCATCGGGTTGGCGCCGATCACCAGCAGCCAGTCCGTGCGGTCGATGTCGGGCACCGGCACGCTGAACCAGTGGCCGTACAGCAGCCCGCAGGCGAGCTGCCGCGGCATCTGGTCGAGCGTGGAGGCCGAGTAGACGTGTTTCGTGCCCAGCGATTTCACCAGCGTCGGCACCGTCAGCCCCAGCCCGAACTTGTGCACGATTGGATTGCCCAGCGTGATGCCCACGGCGCCGCGGCCGTGGCGCACCTGCACGTCAGCGAGTCCGCGGGCGATTTCAGCGAAGGCTTCGTCCCAGCCCACCGGGACATGCTGGCCGTCGCGGCGGATCAGCGGCTGGCGCAGACGGTCCGGGTCGTCGTGCAGGTCTTTCAGCGCGATGGCTTTCGGGCAGAGGTAGCCGCGGCTGAAGGGATCGGCCTCGTCCCCGCGGACGGTGGCGACGTGCTCGACCCCCTGCGCGTCACGGGCGATGTCGAGGACCAGTCCGCAGCAGGCCTCGCACAGCGGGCAGATGCGGTGGGCGGTGCGGTGTGCGGGGCTGTGGGACATGCGGACTCTCCGGCGTCGGGCTGGTCCGACCGATTCTGGCGGGTACCAACCTTGACCTGCGTCACGCAGGCGTCAGGCGTGCTGGCTCAATCCAGCGCCAGGACCGTGTCGCCTTCGCCCGGCTCGCAGTCGGCGCCGATGGGTGTCCAGCCGCTGTGGATGACCACCCGCGGCCCGGCGTGGCAGACCTCGACCCGGCGGGCGCCCGGGACCGTGGCCTGCACGAAGGCCTCGATCGACGCGGGCATGCTGACCCGGTAGCGGGCGTGCTGCAGGTCGTCCGCGGGGTGGTCGTCGTTGTGCAGCCAGGGGCTGAAGGCGCTGAGCCAGAGCAGCGGGGCGAAGCCGAGGTCCAGGACGCTCGGCGCATACCCCTGCGCTTGCAGCCATTGCTGCGCCGCCGTGCGGTCGGCGTCCACGAGTCCGCCGCGGGCGGTGGCGAACAGCTCGACTGCCCACTGGTTGCAGTTCTGGTAACGCTGTCCCCAGGCGTAGGCATTGGCGCTGTAGGTCGTGCCGAGCAGCGCCAGCGCCTGCCGGGTGTCTTGCACGGTCCGCTCCAGCGCCTCGGCATCGTCCAGCGGCAGGAAGACCAGCGACAGCGCGCCGCGGCCCGGGTCGTCCGTGCCGAACAGGAAGCCCGACAGGCCCTGGTCGAACAGGCGTGGTCGGCCCTCGTCACAGGCGTAGTAGAGCTGGCGCACCGACCACGGGCCGTTGGCGCTTTCGCGCAGCGTGAAGCCGGCGTGGGAATGGCGCAGGCCGAGGCGGTCAAGGTTCAGACCGGAGCGCGAGACCAGCGCCACCCGCTGCCCGCTGCGGG
Source organism: uncultured Sphaerotilus sp. (assembly GCF_963924895.1). NCBI lineage: Bacteria > Pseudomonadati > Pseudomonadota > Betaproteobacteria > Burkholderiales > Sphaerotilaceae > Sphaerotilus > uncultured Sphaerotilus sp. Next base: position 67,613 of record NZ_CAWURG010000026.1, on the reverse strand, counting down.
CGAGTTCCGCCTTGACGATGGCGCTGACGCGCAGAAGGCGGTCCTGCTGTGCGGCGGTGAGGGTGGTGGGGCGGTCGCACAGGCGCGGCAGTTCGGCCTGTGCATGGAACGGAGCCGCAGCGAGCAGGCCGAGCAGCGCCCGGCCGGCAGCGCGCCTCACAGCGTCACGGGATGCGACGCCAGCTCGCGGTACCACTCGTCGTGCAGCGCCAGGAAAAACGGCTCGCGTGTGTCGGTGCGGGCGAACTCGATGCCGTAGGGCTTCTGGCGGGTGCGCACCTGCTGGCCGGTGGCCAATCGGGCTTGCTCGAACGCCGGGCGCGGCAGGTAGAGCGCGAACTCGGCGGCCTCCTGCGTGGTCACGCCCTGGAGCGTCAGGCGCACCAGCCCCGGGCGGTCCGAGGCCTCGGCAATGTCGATGACGCGGTAGTCGCCGTCCGCCACATCGTGACCAGGCGACGAGCTGTTGCTGGACTTGCCGATCGACGTGGACAGGCTGCCGACCGCACTCGACGCGCTGTCGGACGCGGACGACGCCGCTGTGCTGGCCGCATGCACCGGCAATGCGGCTGCACCAGTCAGTGCAGCGATAGCGACTACAACGGCAATCCGATGGCGAGGGAGAAAGGGCATCAAAGGCTCCTGGGGCACCTGGACAAGGCGCCGATTGTGGCTCAGCGCATGGCCTGCACGCCGCCCAGTACCGCCGCACTGGCCTGCACTGCAGCACGCCGGTGGTAAAAATTCAGCGCCCGCAGACCGCCCAGTTCCTCGCCACCGCCGGCGCGACCGGGGCCGCCGTGCAGGGACTGCGGCATCACGTTGCCGTGGCCGCTCTGCAGTGTGGCGACTTCGGGCGTGATGACGTGGACGCGGCCGTGGCTGGCAGCGAGGTCCAGCGCGGTGTCGGCCAGCGTGGTCGCCGACTCGGCGCCGTCTTCACCGTACAGCGAGCAGACGAGCGAGCCCTCTCCACGCGCGACCAGCGACCGGACGTGCGCCGCGTCCCGGTAAGGCAGCAGCGTGGCGACCGGGCCGAACACCTCGGTGGTGTGAACGACCGCGTTGCCATCGGCCTCCCGCGTGCCGAGCAGCACCGGGGCGATGCACGCGGCGATGGCCGGATCGGCGTCGATCAGCGCGGACTTTCGGCCGTCGAACAGGGTGTCGGTGTGGGACTGCAAGGCGGCCAGCCCGTCCTGCACGCTGCGCAGCTGGGCGCGGCTGACCAGCGAGCCCATGCGCACGGCGTCATTGCGCGGATTGCCCACGGTGGTCTTCGCCAGGCGCGCACCGATCGCCTCGGCTGCCGCGTCATAGAGCGCCTCGGGCACGAAGATGCGGCGGATGGCAGTGCACTTCTGGCCCGATTTCACCGTCATCTCGCGGACAACTTCCTTCACCAGCAGATCGAAAGCTGGGCTGCCCGGCGCCGCCCCCGGCATCAGCACGGCCGAGTTGACGCTGTCCGCCTCGATGTTCACGCGCACCGAACGCTCCGCGACCGCCGGATGGCGCCGCAGCAGCGCCGCGGTGTCGGCCGAGCCGGTGAACGACAGCACATCGAACGGCCGCAGCGCGTCGAGCAGTCCGGCCGAACTGCCGCAGACGATGTTCAGCGCGCCCGGCGGGAGGATGCCCGCGTCGACCACGTCGCGCACCATGCGCTGTGTCAGCCATGCGGTCGAGGTGCCCGGCTTGACCACCACCGGCACACCCGACAGCAGCGCCGGTGCCGCCTTCTCCCACAGGCCCCACGCCGGGAAGTTGAAGGCATTGATGAAGAGCGCGAGTCCCTGGACTGGCACCTGCACATGCTGGCTGCCAAACGCGCCGCCCTTGGCCAGCGGCGTCACGTCGCCGTCCAGCAGGGTGCGTCGATCCCCCAGCGTGTCGCCGAGCTTGGCGTAGGTGCCGATCGTGTAGATCGCGCCATCGATGTCCACGGCCGAGTCGTTCTTCACCGTGCCGCTGTTGGCGGTGGCGATGGCGTAGTAGCTGTCGCGGTTGGCCTGCAGCACCTGCACGATGGCGCCGAGCAACCCGGCGCGCTGGCGGTAGCTCAGGGCGCGCAGCGCGGCGCCGCCGACGCGGCGGGCGTGCTCGAAGCCACCGGGCAGGTCCAGGCCGGTCGCGTCCACGCGGACCAGTTCGGTGCCGAGCACGGGATCGAACAGCGCTGTGGGCGCACCAGTGCCAGCCGTCCAGCGGCCGCCGAGGTGGTTGTGGAGCAGTTCGGTAGAAGAGAAGGGGGAAGTGATGGTGGCAGTCATTTATGCATGATAGTGCATCAATTAGATTGCTTGTTGATTTTCATGCATGAAAATGCAACTCAAGGCAATGGATTCGGTGCCGATACCCGGTCAGTGCTGACGAGGTAATTCCATGCCACAACTGAAGAACAAGATTTCCCATCGACTGGGCGGCGTACTTGGACTGCAGATGCTGGCGATGCTGGCCATCGTCGGCATGGCGCTGTGGCAGATGGGCGTCATGCGCACGCAGGGTGCGGAGGTGTCGAGCAACTGGTTGCCCAGCGTCGCGACAGTTAACCAGCTGAACACCAGCACCGCTGATTTCCGGGCCGTCGAGTTCCAGCATGTCCTGAATACCGACGATGCCCAGATGGCGACCATCGAAAAGGCGATGGCCACTGTCCAGTCGGAACTGGAGACCAGGCACCACGCTTACGACAGCCTCATCAGCAGCGACGCAGAGCGCAAGCTCCACGACACCTTCGAGGCGCGGTGGAAGCACTACCAGCAACTCCATGACCAGGTATTGGCGCTCTCGCGCAAGAACGAGAAGATCCCGGCCAAGGACCTGCTGGAGGGCGAGTCCCAGCGTACCTTCGAAGCCATGGGCCAGGTGCTGGACCAACTGATCGACCTGAATCAGGCGGGCGCCAGATCAGCGGTCGAGGCCAGCGATGCGGCCTACCGCACTGCGCGCAACGCCATGCTCGCCGCCGCCGCGCTGGCCCTCGTGATGGCCATCGCCGCGGGTGTGTGGCTCATGCGCTCCATCACCAAACCGCTGCACGAAGCGCTTCAAGCAGCGAACCGGGTCGCCGAAGGGGATCTGTCCTGCACGATCGAGCACCAGTCGCTGGACGAGTCCGGCCAGGTGCTGCAGGCCTTGCAGCAGATGCAGACCAGCCTGGAAGGCGTGGTCACCAAGGTGCGCGACAACGCGGAGAGCGTGGCCGCCGCCAGCCAGCAGATCGCGCACGCCAGCCAGGATCTGTCCTCGCGGACCGAAGAACAGGCCAGCGCGCTGGAAGAGACCGCGGCGACCATGGACGAACTGGCTTCCACCGTGCGCACCAACACCGAGAACGCCCAGCAGGCCGATCAACTGGCCCGCAGCGCCTCGGCCGTCGCCATGCAGGGCGGCGAGGTGGTGGGCAAGGTCGTCACCACGATGCAGAACATCAACGCCAGCTCGCGCAAGATCAGCGACATCATCGGCGTGATCGACGGCATTGCCTTCCAGACCAACATCCTGGCGCTCAACGCCGCGGTCGAAGCTGCCCGCGCAGGGGAGCAGGGCCGGGGATTTGCCGTGGTGGCCTCCGAAGTCCGCAGCCTGGCGCAGCGCAGTGCCGATGCGGCCAAGGAAATCAAGACCCTCATCAGCCGCAGCGTCGAGCAGGTGGCGCAAGGTACCGACCTGGTGGACCAGGCCGGCAAGACCATGGGCGAGATCGTCGGCTCGATCCAGCGTGTGAGCGACATCGTCACCCAGATCACCAGCGCCACGCAGGAGCAGAGCCTGGGGATCCAGGAGGTCGGGCAGGCCATCAGCCAGCTCGACCAGACGACCCAGCAGAACGCCGCCATGGTCGAAGAAAGTGCGGCCGCCGCCGAAACCCTCAAGGAGCAGGCACTGCAACTGGTGCAGACGATGGAGGTGTTCAAGCTGTCGGCGCAGGGCAGGTCCCCGGCGTACGTGTCGGCACCTCCAGCCCCGGCCAGACCGGCGCTCAAGCCGCACACGATCGCGGCCATGCCCAGGCGTGCAGCGCCAGCGCAGCCGGCTGCCCGCACCCGCGCTCCGGCCGAAGTGACCACTGCTGGCGACAACTGGGAAAAGTTCTGAGGCCTGCGGGCCGGACCGTCAAACCTCGCCCCGGTCCGGCTCCTGGCGACTCGACACCAGCACCGCGAGCATCCGCATGAACTCGCCCCGCTCCGACGCGGGCAGCGGATCCAGGATGCGTTCCTGCGCCCGCAACATTGCGGGCACCACGTTTTCGACGAGCTGCTGACCGGCCGCGGTCAGCGTCAGCAGCCGCACGCGGCGGTCCTGCGCAGACGCACTGCGCTGCATCAGGCCCCGCGCCTCCAGCCGATCGATCACGCCCGCAATCGTCGAGGTGTCGAAACCGATCGTGCGTGCCAGCGTGCGCTGGTCGATGCCGGGTGCGTTCTGCACCGCCTGCAAGGCCGCGTATTGCACCGGCGTGACGCCGAAGGGCTCGGTCTCCTGCATGAACAGCGCCACGGCAATCTGGTGCAGGCGACGGATGTCATGTCCAGGCAGGCTGTAGAGGTCGAGCGTCGGCGTAGGCATCCCGGGTTTTCACGGATTAGATCGCGGAAGATGTTAGCACTACACTAATCATCAGCATGCTGATGATATGCATGCTGATTGACAGGATGCAAACGCATGAGCAGCACGAGCAAGTTGATGCACACCCCGACAGACCACACGGATCTGACAAGCGCACCGGTGGTGCTGGTGGCCGGAGGCGGCATCGGCGGCCTGGCCGCCGCGCTGGCCCTGGTGCGCCAGGGTTTCCGGGTCACGGTGCTGGAGCAGTCGCCGGAGATCGGCGAGATCGGCGCCGGGATGCAGCTCGGCCCGAACGCCTTCCACGCCTTTGACGCGCTGGGCGTCGGCGCACGGGCACGCAGTCGGGCGGTGTACACCGACTTCATGGTCATGCACGACGCGATCGACGCATACCAGGTCGGCAAGATCCCCACCGGCGAGGCCTTCCGCGCCCGTTTCGGCAATCCGTATGCCGTGATCCACCGCGCCGATGCCCACCTCTCGCTGCTCGAAGGGGCGCAGGAGACCGGGCTGGTGGACTTCCACACCTCCACCCGCGTGGCCAGCGTCGAGCAGGACGCCGACGGCGTCACCGTCTTCACGCAGGACGGCCGCAGCTTCCGCGGCGTGGCGCTGATCGGCGCGGACGGCGTCAAGTCGGTGGTGCGCGAGCAGTTCGTCGGCGATCCGGCGCGGGTCACCGGCCACGTCGTCTACCGCGCGGTCGTGGACAAGGCGGACTTTCCGCCGGAGTTGCAGTGGAACGCCGCCAGCATCTGGGTCGGCCCGAACTGCCACCTCGTCCACTACCCGCTGCGCGGCGGCGAGCAGTACAACGTCGTCGTCACCTTCCACAGCCGCGAGCAGGAGGAATGGAGCGTGCGCGAGGGCAGCAAGTCCGAGGTGGAGAGCTACTTCCAGGGCATCTGCCCGCAGGCGCGCCAGCTCATCGACTTGCCGAAATCCTGGAAACGCTGGGCCACCGCCGACCGCGAGCCGATCGGCCAGTGGAGCTACGGCCGTGTCACGCTGCTCGGCGACGCCGCCCACCCGACCACGCAGTACATGGCCCAGGGCGCCTGCATGGCGATCGAGGACGCGGTGACGCTCGGCGAGGCCCTGCGCAGCTGCGGCAACGACTGGACGCAGGCGCTCGACCTCTACCAGCGCGCCCGTGTGGCCCGCACCGCGCGCATCGTGCTGTCCAGCCGCGAAATGGGCCGCATCTACCACGCCAAGGGCGTCGAGCGGCTGGTGCGCAACGACCTCTGGCGCGGCCGCACGCCCGAGCGTTTCTACGACGCGATGGAGTGGTTGTACGGCTGGAACGTCGGCAACTGCCTGGACGCGGCCAAGCACTGACTACCTGGAGAACTGCATGGACAAGCACCTGGACGACGCCCCGCTCGCCCGCCTCGAAGACCTGCCCCCCGCCTACGTCCAGTCGCTGCGCGACAAGAACCTCGTGCCGCTGTGGCCCAGCCTGCGCGGCGTGCTGCCCCCAAAGGTGCCGACACGCCAGACCCAGCCCATCCACTGGGCCTATGCCGACATCAAGCCGCTGCTGCTGCAGGCCGGTGAGCTGACGCCGATCGAGAAGGCCGAGCGCCGCGTGCTGGTGCTGGCCAACCCCGGCCACACGCTGGAGAAGATGCAGGCCAGCGCCGCGATCTACCTCGGGATGCAATTGCTGCTGCCCGGCGAATGGGCGCCGTCGCACCGCCACACGCCCAACGCGGTGCGCATGGTGGTCGAAGGCGAGGGCGCCTGGACAACAGTGGACGGCGAACAATGCCCCATGTCGCGCGGCGACCTGATCCTCACCCCCACCGGCCTGTGGCACGAACACGGCCACGACGGCGACGCGCCGGTCGTCTGGCTCGACGTGCTGGACCTGCCGCTGGTCTTCTACATGGAGGCCAGCTACCACCTCAACGGCGGTCGGCAGGAGGTCAAGCCCGGCCGCGGCGAGCAGGCCTACCGCCGCGCCGGTGTCATGCCCAGCCCGGTCTTCGGCCGCAGCGGCAAGCGCTATCCGATGCTGCGTTACCCGTGGGTCGACACCCGCGCCGCGCTCGAAGCCCTGGCCGAGGACCAGCCCGCCCTCGACTCGGTGCAGATCACCTACGTCAACCCCGAGACCGGCGAAGACGCCGAGAACATCCTCGGCTTCTACGCCCAGATGCTGCGCCCCGGCCAGACGCTGCAGCTCCCGGCCCGCTCGCCGGCCTGTGTCTTCCACCTGATCGAAGGCAGCGTCGACGTCGCCATCGACGCCGCCACGCCGCGCACGTTCACGCTCGCCGAAGCCGACACCTGCTGCGCGCCCGGCTACACCGGCGTGACGCTGTGCAACCGGTCCGCCGACCGGCCCGCCTTCATCTTCCTCGCCGACGAAGCGCCGCTGCACCGCAAGCTTGGCGTCTACGAAGTCCGCGCCTGACGCGCCACCCCCACACACCGACACCACCCGATGACCACCTACCTCTGGAACCCGCCCGCCGTCCAATCCCTGCCCGTGCGCGGCTCGGACGCCCGCTTGCCCATCAACCGCATCTTCTGCGTCGGCCGCAACTACCACGCCCACGCCGTCGAGATGGGCCGCCCGGTCGACAAGGCCGCCGAGCGCCCGTTCTACTTCACCAAGTCACCGCAGACGCTGGTCGAAAGCGGCGCGACCGTGCCGTACCCACCCGGCACGTCGAACTACCACTACGAGATGGAACTGGTGCTCGTGATCGGCAAGCCGGGCTTCCGTGTCGCCGCCGAGAATGCCCACGACGTCATCTACGGTTACGCCTGCGGCCTGGACATGACGCGCCGCGACCTGCAGCTCGTCGCCCGCGACAAGGGCCGGCCCTGGGATCTGGGCAAGGACATCGAGCAGGGATCGGTCTGCAGCGAAGTCGTGCCGATGCCGGGTGTCGTGATCGAGTCCGGCGAGATCGCGCTCGCGGTCAACGGCCAGACGAAGCAGCACTCGGACGTGGACAAGCTCATCTGGAACATCCGCGAAATCATCGCTGACCTGTCGCAGTTCTATCACCTGGAACCCGGCGACCTGATCTTCACCGGCACCCCGGAAGGCGTTGGCGCGGTGCTGCCCGGGGACCAGATCCGCGGGCAGGTGGCTGGGGTAGGCGAGGTTGCGCTGCACATTGGCGCGGCCGAATAATTCGCGACCATAACGACACCACGAGATCGCAAGATCCACGGAGACAAACCGATGAACCGCCAGACCTTCCTCGCCGCGCTGATCGGCGCAGCCGCCTTTGCCCACCTGCCGGCCCGCGCCGAGACGGTGGCCGAGTTCCCTTCCAAGCCGGTGACGCTGTTCACCGCCTTCGCGCCCGGCAGCGGCCCGGACGCCACGCTGCGCATCCTGTCCGAGAAGCTCGGCAAGCTCTGGAACCAGCGTGTCATCGTCGAGAACCGCCCCGGCGGCGGCGGCTTCATCGCGATGGACGCCGTCAAGCGCGCGCCGGCCGATGGCTACACCCTGCTCCAGCTCGACAGCGACCACCTCTCTGCCGTGCCGCACCTCTACAAGCAGCGCGGCGCGGACGCGGTGAAGCACTTCGAGCCGGTGGCGTCGATTTTCCGCACCACCTTCCTGGTCGCGGTGGGCGCCGAGTCGAAGTGGAAAACCATGGGCGACCTGATCGCTGCCGCCAAGGCCGAGCCGGGCAAGGTGACCTACGGCTCGTGGGGCGTGGGCAGCCCCGGCCACCTCGGCGGCGAATTGCTGGAAGAGCTGACCGGCATCCGGATGCAGCACATCCCCTACCGCGAGGTGAGCCAGCTCTTCCCCGCGGTCGGCTCGGGTGATGTGGCGTGGAGCCTGGGCACGCTGCCGTCCAGCTCCGGCGCCTACAAGGCCGGCAAGCTGCGCTATCTGGCGGTGGCGTCCACCAGGCGCCTGCCGCAGCTGCCCGATGTGCCGACTGCTGCCGAAGCAGGCGCGCCCGCGGGCTTCGACGTGAACGCCTTCGTCGTGCTGGTCGCGCCCAAGGGCCTGCCGGCGCCGCTGCGCGCGAAAATCAATGCCGACGTGGCCAAGGTCATCGCCGATCCGGAGCTGAAGGCCCGCTTCGACACCTTCGCCTTCGAGCCGATCACCTGGACGCCCGAGGAGATCACCCGAGGTGTCGAGGCCAAGTCCAAGGTCTACGAGGTGCTGGTGAAGAAGGCCAACATCAGCCTGGACTGATCAGCCCGGAACGGCTTCGGCGTCCCGCAAGGTCGCGCGCATCCACTCGCGCACCAGCGCCAGCCCCGGCGCCGGTGTGCGGGCGGACAGCGTCACCAGACCGAAGCGGGCGCTGGCCTGCAGTGGGGGCGCCAGCGCCAGCTCGACCAGTTCCGGCCCGGCGGCGCGGATCGCGATCAGCACCGCGTCGCTGCGCAGCGCCACCGCCACCAGGCTCGGAATCTCCTCGCAGCGCAGCGTGACGCATTGAGCCGGATGCGCGGCCGGCCCGTAGCGCTCCATCAGTACCCGCGCCACCTCGTCGCTCAGCGGCGTCGAGGCGATCGGGAAGCGCTGCACATCGGCAAACGCCACTGCGCCATCCCGCGCCACCTGTTCGGCCAGCGGATGCCCCGGCCGGCAGAGAAACGCGCCGCGCATCTCCGAGACCGTGTCTACGCACAGATCGGGCGCCGGGACGATCGAACGCACGTCCACCACCAGCGCATCCAGCGTCCGTTCGCGCAGCGCCTGCACCAGCAGCGCCGTCGTCGCGCGCGAAACCTCCACATGCAGGCCCGGCCGCTGCGTGGCCACCGCCATCAACAGCGGCGTCATCAGCATCGCCCCCGGCCCCGAGCCCATGCCGATGCGCAGCACGCCCGCTTCGCCTGCGCCGATGCGCCGGCCACTGTCGAGCAACTCGTCTGCGTCCAGCACCACCTGCCGCGCCCGGGCAAGCACTTCGCGCCCGAAGGGCGTCAGCTCGCTGTGGCGGCCGATGCGGTCGAACAGCGGCTGATCCAGCTCGTCTTCCAGCGCGCGGATGCTGCGGCTGAGCGCTGGCTGCGTCAGGAACAGCGCTTCGGCGGAGCGGCTGAAGGAGCCGCTTTCCGCGAGTGCGATCAGGTGCTTGAGTTGAACCAGCGTCATGCTTGCCTCGGCGTTCAAACTATGAGTTCAACTCATCATAAGTCTGAAAACAATGCATTGGACGCCTGAATGATGGCGCTCTACGATGAAGCATCCCATCCCGAACCGTCCCCTCCGGAGAGCCGCCATGCAGCCCAAGAACTTCCCCCGCCGCGCCATCTTCCTGCTCGCCGGCCTGTGCCTGGCCGGCACCTCCGCGGTGGCGCAGACCTTCCCGAGCAAGCAGGTCAACCTGATGGTGCCGTACCCGGCGGGCGGACTCTCGGACGTGATCGCGCGCATCGTCGAGAAGCCGCTGACCCGGGCGCTCGGCCAGCAGGTCATCGTCGAGAACCTCGGCGGTGTCAGCGGGGCGCTGGCCGCGCAGAAGGTGCTGGCAGCGCCTGCGGACGGACACCTCGTATTCCAGGGCTCCCCCAACGAGCTGATCCTCGCACCGCTGGCCAACGCGGCGGTGAAGTTCAAGTCGGAAGACTTTCGCCTCGTGCAGATGATCGGCGTTTCTCCGATCACGATCCACGCCCGCAAGGGACTGCCAGCGAACAACGTCGACGAGCTGGTCGCACTGGCCAGGAAATCAGCCGCAGCGGGCAAGCCACTCACCTACGGCAGTGTCGGCTACGGCTCGTTCTACCACGTGCTCGGCGCGCATTTCGCGCAGACCATCGGGGCAGAGATGGTGCACGTCCCGTACAAGGGGGCCGCGCCGCTGCTGCAGGACATAGGGGGCGATCTGGTGGACATCTCCGTGCTGGTCACTGGACTGCAGTCGGCCGGTCTGGCCGACCAGGGGCGGCTGAAGATCCTCGGCACGCTGGCGCCCGCGGGCAAGGTCGAAGTGCCGTTCCTCAAGGCCTACCCGAGCATCAACGACAGCAAGAGCGTCAAGGGCTTCGCCTACAACATCTGGACCGGCTATCTGGTCAGGAAGGACACGCCGGAGCCGGTGGTGCAGGCGCTGAACAAGGCACTGACGACGGTGCTGGGCGATCCGGTGGTGCGGGCCGAGCTGGAAAAGCAGGGGCTGATGGTCGCCACGCCGCTGTCGGTGGCCGACGCAGCGCGTGAATACGAGACGCTGACCACCAGCTTCCGCGCCATCGCCAAGGCCATCAAGCTCGAAGCGCAGTGACGCGCGGCCGAGAACGAGCCACGCCATGACCTACCTGCTCGACGCACTGCGCACCCGGATCGGCGAATTCGTCCACCTGCGCCGCGACCTACACCAGCACCCCGAACTTGCCTTCGAGGAGCACCGCACCGCCGCACTCGTCGCCGACAAGCTCGAAGGCTGGGGTTACACGGTCGAACGCGGTGTCGGTGGCACGGGCGTGGTCGGTCGTCTGGTGCGCGGCACGGGATCGCGGCGGCTCGGGCTGCGCGCGGACATGGACGCGCTGCCGATCGACGAGGCCTCCGGCGTCGCATGGGCCAGCACCCGGCCCGGCCTGATGCACGCCTGCGGCCACGACGGCCACACGGCGATGCTGCTGGCCGCCGCGCGCCACCTCGCCGAGCACGGCAGCTTCGATGGCACGCTGCACCTGGTCTTCCAGCCCGCCGAAGAGGGTGGCGGCGGCGCCCTGCGGATGATGTCGGACGGGCTGTTCGAGCGCTACCCGTGCGACGCGGTCTTCGCCATGCACAACATGCCCGGCATCACCCAAGGCCACCTTGTCTTCCGTGACGGCGCCGCGATGGCGTCCTCCGACTACGCGACCATCACGATCGAAGGCGTCGGCGGCCACGGCGCAATGCCCCACCGCGCCGCCGACCCGATCGTCGCCGCGGCCAGCCTCGTGATGGCGCTGCAGACCATCGTCTCGCGCAACGTCGATCCGCTGCACGCGGCGGTGGTGACAGTTGGCGCGCTGCAGGCGGGTCAGGCGAACAACGTGATCCCGGCCAGCGCGCGGCTGGAGCTGAGCCTGCGGGCGCTGGACCGCGACGTGCGGGCCACCATGGAGCGGCGGCTGCGGGCGCTGGTCGCGGCGCAGGCGGAGAGCTTCGGCTGCACGGCGCGCATCGACTGGCGTCCCGGCTACGCGGTGCTGGTCAACACGCCGGCGGAAACCGCATTCGCCCGCGAGGTGGCGCTCGACCTGCTCGGCCCCGACAAGGTCACGCTGAACGGCCCGCCGCTGACGGGCAGCGAGGATTTCGCGTTCATGCTGGAGCGCGTGCCGGGCAGCTACCTGCTGATCGGCAACGGGCTGGGGGAGCAGGGCGGCGACGACAGCACGGCCGCGTCGGCCTGCATGGTCCACAACCCGGGCTACGACTTCAACGATGCCAACCTGCCGGTGGGCGCCGCCTACTGGGTGCGGCTGGCCGAGCGGTTCCTGGTGAAAGAATGACCCACCCACCCCCGTCATCCTCGCGAAAGCGAGGACCCACCCGACCAGTGGGTTCCCGCTTTCGCGGGAATGACGGGAGCGGTTGATCGATAGAATCGTTTCACAGCAGGAGAGCACCGGCCCCGAGCCGGTCACCGAAGGCGCAAACTCCCATGAACGCTCAGGTCCACGCACTGCAAGCACACACGCCGTCTGGAGAGACTTCAGGCCCGCACCACGGGTTGTGAAGCGCCGAAGGAGCAAGGCACCGGGACCGTCCCGGCGCTGAATCTCTCAGGTACCAAGGACAGGGGGAGCGGCATGAAAAACGCGAAAGCGCGTCCACATCATGCAAGTCATCGTCCTCGGTGCCGGCCTGCTCGGCACCACGTCTGCCTATTTCCTGCGCCAGCTCGGCCACGACGTCACCGTCATCGACCGGCAGGCCGCGCCCGCCGCCGAAACCAGCTTCGCCAACGGCGGCCAGATCTCCGTCAGCCACGCTGAGCCGTGGGCCAACCCCTCCGCGCCGCTCAAGGTGCTGCAGTGGCTGGGCAAGGAAGACGCGCCGCTGCTGTTCCGCCTGCGCGCCGATCCGCAGCAGTGGCGCTGGGGCCTGCAGTTCCTGCGCGAATGCACGCCGGCCCGCACCCGCCACAACATCGCGCAGATCGTCCGCCTGGGCACCTACAGCCGCGACACGCTGCAGCAACTGCGGCGCGACCTCGGCCTGCAATACGACCAGCGCACGCAGGGCATCCTGCACTTCTACACGAGCCAGAAGGAGTTCGACGCCGCCGAAGCCCCCGCGGCGCAGATGCGCGATCTGGGCTGCGACCGGCGCGTGATCTCGGCGGACGAAGCCGTGCGGCTGGAGCCGGCGCTGCGCCACATCCGGCCGCAGCTGGCCGGGGCGACCTTCACCTCGGAGGACGAGTCGGGCGATGCGCGCCAGTTCACGCTCGCGCTGGCCGAGCGCTGCCGGCAGGACGGCGTGCGTTTCCTGATGGGGCACCACGTCATGGCGCTGCGCACGGTGGGCGGCCGGATCGACCACGTCGAGGTGACGGACGCCGACGGAGCGTTCCAGCGGCTGCGCGCCGATGCCTTTGTCCTGGCCATGGGCAGCTTCAGCCCGCTGCTGGCACAGCCGCTGGGCATCCGGCTGCCGATCTACCCGGCCAAGGGCTACTCGGTGACGATGCCGGTGAAGGACGCGGCGATGGCGCACCAGGTCTCGCTGACCGACGACGAATACAAGCTCGTCTTCTCGCGCCTGGGCGACCGCCTGCGCATCGCCGGCACGGCGGAGCTGAACGGCTACAGCCGCGACCTGAACCGCGTGCGCTGCGAGGCGATCGTGCGGCGCACGGAGCAGCTTTTCCCCGGCGCGGGCGACACGGCGCAGGCACAGTTCTGGACCGGCCTGCGCCCCGCGACACCCAGCAACGTGCCGATCATTGGCCAGTCCCGCGTCCCGAACCTGTTCCTCAACACCGGCCACGGCACGCTCGGCTGGACCCACGCCTGCGGCTCGGGCAAGAGCGTGGCGCGCATCCTCAGCGGGCTGGCGCCGGAGCTGGAGTTCGCCTTCACGCGCCCCTGACCCACACCGTCGTCATCCTCGCGAAAGCGAGGACCCACCCGTCCCCCCACCCTCAGAACCCCGAGCCGGGTTGCATCAGGAACCCGGCCTCCTCGGCGGTATTCGTCCGGCCGAGCGCTGCATTCCGATGCGGGAAGCGCCCGAAGCGCGCCACGATCACCCGGTGCCGCTCCGCCCACTCCAGCAGCCCGGCCAGCGCCGGCTCGTCCCGGCCCAGCTGCGCGAACAGGCGGATCGACTCGTCCTGATCGGCGAGCGACTCCGAGTGCTCGAAGGGCAGGTAGACGAACTGGCGCTGCACCCCGGTCAGCGTCCTGTCCGCGCCAGACGCGACCAGCGATTTCGCCAATGACAGCGCCCGCGGATCGCCCGCGAAGGCGCGCGGCGTGTCGCGGCCGGTGTTGCGGGTGAACTGGTCGAGGACGAGGATCAGCGCGAGCGTGCCGGTGGGGGTGGCGGTCCAGTCCTGGAGGCCGCCGGACAGGGCTTCGTCGATCAGCGGGCCGAAGCGGCGGGCGATCTCGGCGTCGAAGGTGGCGTCCTTGCGGAACCACTGGGGGCTGGATTGAGTGTGGGTGGGGTCGGTGGGGGGGCCGAACCAGAAGTCGAGGATGGCGCTTGATTTGGGTTGCATGGCGATCGATGGTATGACTGGTTTCGCGATGGAAGCACTCTGCATACACGCGAAAAAACTGCTAGCGTCATGGACTATTCCGATTCACCACCAAGGAACCCCGCATGACCATCTCCATGTCCTCCGCCAGCCTGCCCGTCTTCACCACCATGCTGCGCAACCTGAGCCACTGCATGGACAAGGCCGAAGCGTCCGCCGCAGCCCGCAAGTTCGACGTGAACGTGCTGGTGCAGGCCCGGCTGGCGCCGGACATGCTGCCGTTCGCCTCGCAGGTGCGCATCGCCTGCGACGCCGCGAAGCTGGCCGCGGCCCGCCTTGGCGGTGTCGACGCGCCCAAGTTCGCCGACGACGAAACCACCTTCGCCCAACTGAAGGAACGCATCGCCAAGACGCTGGAGTTCCTCGTCACCGTGCCGCCCACCGCGATCGACGGCACCGAAGGCAAGGACATCACCTTCCCCATCGGCCGCGACGGCTCGACCCGCACGATGAAGGGCGAGGACTACCTGAAGCACTGGGTGCTGCCGAACGTGTTCTTCCACGTCACCACCGCCTACGCGCTGCTGCGCCACAACGGCGTCGATCTGGGCAAGGTGGATTACCTGGTGGGCGCTCAGGCCGCGGCGTAACATTCGCTGGCCGGTTCATTCGAGGAGTCGATCCGATCATGTCTGCTGCTGCCATCCCCGCCATCGCATTCGACGACGCCCAGCAGCGTTTCGGACAATTGATCGATCAGGTCGGCAACACCCATGAATCGGTGCTGATCCTCGGCCGGGCCGGGCAACCCGTGGCCCGGCTGGTGCCCTTGGAGCCGTCTGGCGGCATCCGGCTCGGACTGGCCAAGGGACGTTTCCGGATTCCAGAGCCTTCGGACGAACTGGATGCGGAGATCGCGGCCGAGTTCGACGTTGAAACGCTGCCTGACAGCGGGTTGCCAGCAACCACTCGCCGGTAACCCGCGGCGATGCGGCTGCTCCTGGACACGCACATCGCGCTCTGGTCGGTCTATGAACCGGACCGGCTCCCGCGCCGGGCACACGCGCTGCTCACTGCGCCTGATGTCGAGGCCTTTGTCAGCGTCGCGACCCTGTGGGAAATCGCCATCAAGAACAGCAAGCATCCCGGATTGCTTCCCCCGGTTGCCGTTGCCCGGGCAGATTTCGCCGAGGCTGGCTTTCGCGAGTTTCCGATCACCGGGGAGGTGATGGCCCAGGTCGAATTGCTGCAAACGGACATCCACGGTGATCCGTTCGATCGTCTGCTGATCGCAACCGCCTTCAGCGAACCAATGCATCTGGTCACGCACGACCGCAAGGTCGGCGCGTACGACCCGGCCATGCGGTTGATCCTGCTCTGCTGAGGCGCGTCAGTCGCCGTCACCACTGCGCCGCAGCAGTTCGACAACGCTGCCGACGCTGACCGGCGCACCCGCTGCCGCAGCGCCACCCTGCGGCGAGTCCTGCCACTGCCAGACCCAGAACCCGACCACCACCGCGATCACCAGCGCCGCCACGACCCCGTGGTTGCGCTTGGCCAGATCCGGCCCGGCGCCGGGAATCCGCCCGGTGAGCATCGGCCGCGCAGCGTTGGTCCGGCGCAGCAGGCTCAGCAGCGCGATCAGGCCGATGTGGCCCAGCACCAGCGCCAACATGCCGTTGGCGAACAGTTCGTGTGCCTCCGCCAGCACCTCGCCGACCAGATCGCCACCCCATTCGTTGTAGGTCGCGTAGCCGCTGAGCGTCAGCGGCACGACGGCCACCATCAGCGCCAGCACGGCCAGTGCCATGCCCAGGTTCTGCGCCTGCCGGCCGTTGAACTGCCCCGCGCGGGCACTCGCCAGCCACGGCTTCAGCCCCGAGAGCTTGCGCAGCAGCAGCCCGAGCCGTGCCTGCCGCGGACCCACCAGCCCCCACACGATCCGGAACGCCAGCAACCCGGCCAGCGTGTAGCCCAACGTGACATGCACCAGCCGCCAGTGCTCGGACTCGGCGGTCAGGTACGCGCCGGTGAAGCAGAGCGCGAACAGCCAGTGGAAGACCCGCGTCGGGGCGTCGGTGACGCGGCGGCTCGGGGCGGTCGTGGTGGCCGAGGCGGCGTTCAGGGTCGGGCTGTTCATTTCGGGATCCTCACGCGGTCTTCGTCAAAATCGCCCTTGTCGGCGCCAGCGTGGCAGGCCATGCAGTTGGAGGCGCTCTTGATCGAGGCGCGTTTCCAGACGCTGGCGCCGACCTCGTCGTGCTGCCGGATGAACCAGGCGGAGCGGGTGATGCGGTCCTCGGGCGGCGGGGTGGCGCTGACGCGGCGGCCGGTGCCGGCGTTGTCGGTGAGCCAGCGGGTGATGAGCTTGGCCGAGGCGGCGTCGAGCGAGGCATCCGTGCCGTAGTGCTTGTCCAGACCGCCCATCAAGCGCGTCCACGACGCCGCCGGCAGCATCCCGGGCGGGTAGGCCATGTGGCAGGCGGCGCATTCCTGCTGGTATTGCGGCAGGGTGGGCACGCGCAGGGCACGGTGGTGGTCGTCGTCGGCGAATGCGGACGGTGCGAGCAGCGCGGTGGTCAGGAGCAGGGCGAGGGGTGGGCGCATGGGGTGGGTTCCCGCTTGCGCGGGAATGACGGTGAGGGGAACAGTGGGCTCAGCGCTTCTGGGCGATGAGGTAGGCGAGGACGTCGGCCTTTTCGGCGGCGCTGCACTCGCGGCTCACGACGTCCTTGCAGTTGCGGCGGAACCACTTGTCCACCTTGGCTTCGTCGGTGAAGGCCTTGGCGTTGAAGGCGGGCGCCATCGGGGCGATGGGCTTGTTGGTGCTGGCGTGTTTGCCTTCGGTGGTCGGCGGCGCGTTGTGGCAGGAGGAGCAGGACCACTCGCCGCCGTGCTTGCTGGTGAAGAACACGCGCCCACGTTCCGCACTGGCAGGCGCGCCAGCGGCCACGGTCCAGCGCTGGAGCTGGGCGTCGGGCGTCGTGTCACCCGCTTCGGCCGGCATCGCCAGCAGCAGCGAAGCCGCCGCTGCCGCGAGGGCGGTGAGCGTGGTGCGGACCAGGTGGGGACGGGCGGAGGGGGTGCGGTGAGAGTGCATGGCTGCATTCTGGAAAACCGCGGCTGTACGCTGTCTGAATCACCTGTTTACCTGGGGTTCAGATTCGGATGTGGACAATCCAGGGTGCAAGTGCCGGATGGACCGGCGCAGAAGGATCTCGGAATGTCGAAGCGGGCCCTGCAGTGGCTGGGAATGGCGGTGGTGCTGATGGCGGCCTGGTCCAGCCCCGCCGTGTCCATCGCCCGCGAGCGGGACGACCACGAACGCGCCCGGCAGGCGGTCGAGGCGGGCCAGATCCTGCCGCTCAAGACGATCCTGGCGCGGATGGAGCGCGAGGTGCCGGGCGAGGTGCTCGAAGTCGAGCTGGAGCAGCAGGACAGCGGGGTCTGGATCTACGAGATCAAGGTGCTGCAACGTGGCGGTGTGCTGACCAAGCTCAAGCTGGATGCCCGAACCGGCGCCATGCTGAAGACCCGCGCCCAGCGCGCTGGCACCCGCGAGCGCGGCCATGAACGCGATCGCGAAAGAGACTGATTGATGCGCATCCTGGTGGTGGAAGACGAAGCGACGCTGGCCGACCAGCTGCAGCAGGCGCTGGCCGACGCCGGCTACACGAGCGAACTCAGCCGCGACGGGCGCGACGCCTGGTACCGCGGCGAGGTCGATGCCTTCGATGCGGTGGTGCTCGACCTGGGCCTGCCGGAGATCGACGGCCTGACCGTGCTGAAGCGTTGGCGGGCGGCGGGTCGGCGGATGCCGGTGCTGATCCTGACCGCGCGCGACAACTGGCACGAGAAGGTGACCGGCATCGACGCCGGGGCCGACGACTATCTGACCAAGCCTTTCCACATGGAAGAGCTGCTGGCACGGCTGCGGGCGCTGATCCGGCGCGCGGCGGGGCAGGCCTCGGCGCAGCTGTGCTGCGGCGCGGTGCAGCTCGATACGCTGAGCGGGCGCGTCACGGTGGACGGACAGGCCGTGACGCTGACCAGCCACGAATACAAGGTGCTCGCCTACCTGATGCACCGACCGAACCGCATCGTCTCGCGCGTGGAGCTGATCGAGCACCTCTACGCGCAGGATTTCGACCGCGAGTCCAACACCATCGAGGTCTTCATCGGCCGGCTGCGGCGCAAGCTGCCGGCGGAGCTGATCGAGACCGTGCGCGGCCTGGGCTACCGCATCAACGCATGACGGCGTGACCAGGCCATGAACCGGCTGTTCGGCGCCTCGCTGCGGATGCGGCTGCTCATCGGCACGCTGCTGGGCGTGAGTGCGGCGCTGCTGGTGGCGGGGCTGGTGCTGTCGAACCTGTTCCGCGAGCAGGTGGCGCGGCAGTTCCAGGCCGGCCTGCGGGTGCATCTGGACCAGCTCACCGCCAGCGTGGAGGCTGGCCCCGATGGCCAGCCCGTGCTCTCGGCCGAGCTGGTCGATGCGCGCTGGAACAAGCCGTACTCGGGCCTGTACTGGCAGGTCGACGGGCTGCAGGGCGGCCAGACCGTGCCCGCACTGCTGCGCTCGCGGTCGCTGTGGGATGCGACCTTGTCGGTGCCCGCGGACGTGCTGGCAGACGGCGAGGTCCACGTCCACGACATCACCGGGCCGGACGGTCTGGGGCTGCGGGTGCTCGAACGCGTGGTGCACCCGGACGACCGGCCCGCCACATCCTGGCGCCTGAGCGTGGCGCAGGACACGCGCGAACTGGACGAGGCGGTGTCGTCCTTCGTCGGCATGTTGGTGCTCTCGCTGGGTGTGCTCGCCGTGGCGCTGATGGCGGCGGCCGCGGCGCAGGTCGTTGTCGGGCTGGCGCCGCTGCGCAGTCTGCAGGCGGCGGTGTCTGCGCTGCGGGCCGGTCGGCTGCAGCGGCTGGAGGGCGATTTCCCGGCCGAGCTGCAGCCGCTGGTAGACGATTTCAACGGCGTGCTCGACCAGAACACCCAGATCGTCGTGCGCGCCCGCACGCAGGCGGGCAACCTGGCCCACGCGATCAAGACGCCGCTGGCGGTGCTGTCCAACGCGGCGGCGCGTTCGGACACCGCGCCGGGCGAGCTGGCGCGGCTGGTCGACGAGCAAGTGGCGCAGGCGCAGCGGCAGGTCAACTGGCACCTGTCCCGGGCGCGGGCCGCGGCGGCAGTCGGTGTGCCGGGTGTGCGCACCCTGGTGTCCGCGGTGGCGGGGCCGCTGGTCAAGGTGATGGACCGGGTGCACGCCGGGCGCCATCTGGATTTCGACGACCGCACCGCCGACGTGCCGCTGTGGTTTGCCGGCGAAGAGCAGGATCTGCAGGAGATGCTCGGCAATCTGCTCGACAACGCCTGCAAGTGGGCGCGCTCGTCGGTGCTGGTGGAGGTCTCCGCAGTGGAGGGCGGGCCGCGGCGCTGCCTGCAAATCACGGTCGAAGACGACGGGCCGGGCATCGCCGAGGCGCTGCGCGAGAAGGTGCTGGTCCGCGGCGCCCGGGTCGATGAGCAGATGCCGGGCTCGGGGCTCGGGCTGGCGATCGTCCTCGATCTGGCGCAGTTACACGGCGGCACGCTGCGGCTGGAGCGCTCCGACGCGCTGGGCGGGCTGCGGGTGCGGCTGGTGCTACCCGCGGTTTGACGTCGTCGCGCCGGCTGCCTCACCACCGAAAAAGCGGCTCGGCGCCATGCCCACGGTGCGGGTGACCATCGCGGTGAACGCGCTCGGGCTGGCATAACCCAGCTCGGCGGCGATGTGGCTCATCGGCTTGCCACGCGCCGCCAGCGCCAGCGCACGGGCCAGCAGCACCTGGTGGCGCCACTGCACGAAGCTGGTGCCCAGCTCGTCCCGGAACAGCCGGGCCACCGTGCGCGCACTGGCCCCGGACTCTGCCGCCCAGGCGTCCAGCGTCGCGTGGCGGGTCGGCGCATCCAGCACGGCTTCGCAGAGATGCCGCAGCCGCTTGTCCTGCGGCAGCGCCACCCCCAGCGGCAGCGGCTGGGCGCGACGCAGCTCGTCCAGCACCAGCGTGCCGATGCAGCGCTCGCGCAGCTGGTCGGCCGCGTCCGGCACAGCGTCTGGATCGAGTTCGGTGAGCTGCTGCACCAGCTCGCGCAGCAGCGACGAGACCTCGATGACGCGGCAGCGGCGCCAGGCGTCTTCTTGCGCGGCCGGCACGTCCGGGCCACAGCGGTCGGCGGGCTGGTGGACGTAGAGCGTGCGCATGTCGGCGTCCTGCACCACGGTGACGGTGTGCACCACCTGCGGCGGGATCCACACCGCGCGCGAGGGCGGCACGAGGTAGGTGCTGTGGTCGGCGGTGA
Organism: uncultured Sphaerotilus sp.; assembly: GCF_963924895.1. Taxonomy (NCBI): domain Bacteria; kingdom Pseudomonadati; phylum Pseudomonadota; class Betaproteobacteria; order Burkholderiales; family Sphaerotilaceae; genus Sphaerotilus; species uncultured Sphaerotilus sp. The sequence goes on along the minus strand of NZ_CAWURG010000026.1, from coordinate 47,034 downwards.
CCCGCGTGACGCCAGTGGCCGAGAACGCGACCTGCGCCCAGGCATGGCTGTGGGGCGCGACACGGGTGTCGGCCTCCAGGCGCCGCGACTTGCCGCGCACGGGGCGGGCGGCGGTCGGCGCAAAGCGCTGGGGATCGAGCGGGGCGATGCTGCGGTGCGGAAGCATGGGGATGGCGGAATCGCGACAGAGAATGTCGTTCTATCGTAACCCGGACGCGGGCGGCGCCTCTACAGTGCCCGGATGCACTCCACCACCTTGCCCTCGAACGCCGCCACTGCGGCGGACGACGACCGCGCCCGGGCGCGCCGCGATGTCTCCACCATCGGCCTGATCGGGCTGGCCCACGGCACCTCGCACTTCCACCACCTGCTGCTGCCGCCGCTGTTCCCGCTGTTCATCCGCGACTTCGGGCTGAGCTATTCGGAACTCGGGCTGCTGGTGACGGTGTTCTTCGTGATCTCGGGGATCGGGCAGGCGCTGTCCGGCTTCCTGGTGGACAAGGTCGGCGCACGCCCGGTGCTGTATGCGGCGATGGGCAGTTTCATCGCCGCGTCGCTGGCGGGCGCGGTGGCGCAAGGCTATGGCGGGCTGATGCTGGCCGCGGCGCTGGCGGGGCTGGGCAATGCGCCGTTCCATCCGGTGGATTTCACGATCCTGAACAAGCGGGTGTCGCCGCAGCGGCTGGGGCACGCCTTTTCGGTCCACGGCATCAGCGGCAACCTGGGCTGGGCGGCGGCGCCGGTGTTCCTGATCGGGCTGTCTTCGGCGTTTGGAACGTGGCGGGCGGCGTATCTGGGCTCGGCGCTGGTCGCAGTCCTCGTGCTCGGGCTGCTGTTCCTGAACCGCGCCGCCATCGACGACCGGCAGGGCGCCTGGTCGCACCAGCGTGCCGGCGCCAAGGATGATCCCGCGCTGGCCGACGAACATCCAATGGCCTTCCTGCGCCTGCCGTCGGTGTGGATGTGCTTCTCGTTCTTCTTCTGGACGACTGCGGCGCTGACCGCGATCCAGAGTTTCGCCAGTCCCGCGCTGGGCAAGATCTACGGCCTCCCGGCATCGTCCACCGCCTACGTGGTGACCGGCTACATGCTGTGCGGGGCCGTGGGCATGGTGATCGGGGGCTTTCTGGTGCCGCGGGTGGCGCGCCTGGAGCGCACGATCGCGGCGGCGATGGCCCTGTCGGCGGTGTTGTTGCTGCTGGCGGGCACGGGCTGGCTGTCCGGCATGGCCTCAGTCGCCGCGGCGGCGCTTGCGGGCATCGGGACGGGGCTGGCCGGACCTTCGCGCGACATGCTGATCAAGCGCGCAGCCCCGCCGGGCGCGACCGGGCGGGTCTACGGCACGGTGTATTCAGGGCTGGACGCCGGCTTCGCGCTGGCGGCACCGGTGTTCGGTGTCTTGCTCGACCGCGGCATGGCGCCGGTCATCTTCTATGGCGCGGCGGCGGCGATGACGCTGGGCATCGTGTCCGCGGCGGTGGTGGGGCGCGGTTTGAAGCGGGCCTGAACACCGGAGCGGAAACCGGACCAGAAAACAAAAAGACCCGGCGTGGTCAGCGCCGGGTCGGGTAGTGCGAAGGCCGTTGCCGGCCCCGCACCAAAGACACATCCTGAAAAATCAGGCGGCCTTGGAGACAACCTTGGTCATCGACTGGATGTTGGCTTCAGCGGCGCTGACGGCTTGCTTGGCAGCCTTCTGGGCCGATTCCATCGCGGTGGAGCTGGCGGTCATGGCTTGCTTCATGAACGCGACGGCGCTTTCGCTGCCGGCGGGGGCGTTCTTCAGAGCGGCTTCCACGAAACCTTGCACCGATTGCTGCGAAGCGGCGACTTGGCCTTCGAACAGCTTGCTGATGTCGGCTTGCGTGGCAGCAGCGATTTCATAGACCTGGCGGCTGTAGGCGGTGGCCTTTTCAGCGGCCGGCTGCAGCACGCTGGATTGCAGGGCGGCGAAGCCTTGTGCGTCCTTGACCGACAGCAGGGCCTTGGCGTTGGCAGCGGACTCGTCCAGTGCAGCGCGGGCGGTTTGCAGGTTCAGTTCCACCAGCTTTTCGACGCCACCGAAGGCCTTCTGGCCCAGAGCAACAACGGAGTCCAGATTGGATTGGGCAGCGGCGGAGATTTGGTCAGCGTTCATCATGGTGAGCAGTCCTTTTGTGGGAAGAGGTGGCCGGTGGACCCGGCTTTGCTGCACTGCAGCATGATTCACAGTATAGGGACTGACTGCGCAATTGCAAGCATTCATGTTGCGACGCAGCATGAATTAGATCGCAACCTCTAAGTGACAAAATCCAGGACTGCCATGGCTGCTCAATGCATGTGGCCGGACATCGAACCGGCAGCACCCATGGGTTGCGCGATCGCCTTGACCTCGACCATCGAGCGCTGCTTGTCCCGGCCTTCGAGGACCAGCGTGAGCGGCACCGTGTCGCCCGCCTTGATGGGCTGCCTCAGGTCCATGAGCATGACGTGGTAGCCGCCGGGCTTGAGTTCGACCGCCTTGCCAGCCGGCAGATCCAGCCCGCTGACGGCGCGCATCCGCATCATGTCGCCGTCCATGGCCATCTCGTGGAGTTCCACGACACCGGCCATGCTCGAGCGGATCTCGACCAGTCGCACCGGCGTCGAGGCCTGCAGCTTCATGAAAGCGCCAGTGGACTTCTGTTCTGCCACGGTGGCACGCACCCAGGGCGCGCTCACGGTGACGGTCTGGGCGTGCACGGTGGTCGCGGTGGCGAATGCACAGGCGGACAGCAGCCCGAGAAGAACAAGGCGGATGGAGGGCATGGACAGGCTCAAAAAAAACCCGATGGGATCACCACCGGGATTGAAGGTACCTGAAAGCATTCTTTCGATAGGTACCGAGGAGACAACCAGTCGCGCATGGTCCGAAGAGAACCACACGCACCCGGACAGATCAGGTCGGATGGCAAAAGTTCAATCGACAGCTCGTAAAAAACTTCTCATCGACCGCGACCGCATCATTTCTTGCGGACGGCTTGGTTCATGGCCTCGAAATTGGTTTCCGCCACGTTGAGCGCCTGCTTGGCGGCCTGCTGGACATTGGCCAGCGCGCCGTTGGCCGCCGTCACCGCCTGCTTGATCATCGCCAGCGATTCCTCGCCGCCGGCCGGCGCGTTCTTCACGGCGGCATCGACCAGTCCCAGGATCTTTTCCTGCGCCGCCACCATCTGCGACTCGACCAGTTTCGACACCTCCGACTGCGTGCTGGTGGCGATGTCATAGACCTGCCGGCTGTAGGCAGTGGCCTTTTCGGCCGCCGGTTGCACCAGGTCGGCTTGCAGCGCGGCCAGGGCCTGCGGATCCTTGGCGGCCAGCAGGGCCTTGGACTGCTCCACCGAGTCGCCCATTGCAGCGCGCACAGCCTGCAGATTCAACTCGACCAGCTTTTCGACGCCCTCGAAGCTCTTGCGGGCGAGTTCAACCAGCGCGTCCAGGTTGGCCTTGTTGGCGGCAGCAAATTGTTCGGGGGTCAGCATGGTGGGGTCTCCAGTGGCGGTGGACTTGGGGTTATGTTCAAGTCACAGGCGTTTCATTGCTGCATTGCAACAATATGTGACTATAGGGGCGCCAGACGGCTGAATCAAGCCTTGGTCACAATGTCGCGATGCGCGCCTACTACGCCGACCATTTTGTACTCCCTCTGCCGTCCGGACACCGTTTCCCGATGCAGAAATACCGCCTGCTGCGCGACGCGATCCTGGCCGAGCTGCCCGAAGTGCGCCTGGCGCAAGCGGAAGCGGCCAGCGAGGGGGAGCTTGCACTGGTCCACACTCCCAGCTACATCGACGCGGTCCTGCACGGCGGCCTCAGCGCGGCCCAGCAACGCGAGATCGGCTTTCCCTGGTCGCCCGCCATGGCCGAACGCGCACGCCGCTCGGTCGGCGCCACGGTCAGTGCGGCCCGCGACGCGCTGCGCGAGGGCCTTGCCGCCAACCTCGCCGGTGGCACCCACCACGCCAGCGCGGACACCGGCAGCGGCTTCTGCGTCTTCAATGACCTCGCCGTCGCCGCGCGGCTGATGCAGGCCGAGTGGTTCCGGAAGCACCGCAGCGTGCTGCGGGTCGCGGTGATCGATCTGGACGTCCACCAGGGCAACGGCACCGCCGCCATCTTCCGCGACGACCCGACGGTCTACACGCTGTCGATGCACGGCGCCAAGAACTTCCCGTTCCGCAAGGTGCCCAGCGATCTGGACGTCGACCTGCCGGACGGCTGCACCGACGCGCCGTATCTGGCCGCACTCGACGACGCGCTGGCGCAGCTCTGGCAGCACCACGCAGACGAGCCGCCGGGCCTCGTCTTCTTCCAGGCCGGCGCCGATCCGCACGAGGGTGACCGCCTCGGTCGCCTGAAAATCACCGCCGCCGGCATGGCCGAGCGGGACCGGCGGGTCTTCGCAGCTTGCCGGTCGCGCGGCATCCCGGTCGTGCTGACGATGGGCGGTGGCTATGGCCATGTCATCGAGGACACGGTGGCCGTGCAGTTGCAGACCTACCGCGAGGCGCTGGCTGCATGGCGGGCCGGCCACCCGGACAATCCCGGCAAACCCGAGGTGCCTGCCATGCTGCATCGCGCAAATAATGCGCCGCACCACTCCAATTGAAAGCCACCCCATGCTCACCGACGACCAGCGCCGCGCCGCCGTGGACGATGCCATCACCTCCCGCCGCTCGCTGCGCGCCTACCTGCCGACCCCCGTGGCGCGCGACACCATCGAGGACATCCTGCGGGTCGCCTCGCGGGCACCGTCGGGCACCAACACGCAGCCGTGGAAGGTCCACGTGCTGACCGGCGCGTCGCGGGACGCCCTCAGCGCCAGCATCCTGGCCGCGCACAACGACCCGGCCGTCGCCGCCACCCACACCGAGGAATACGCCTACTACCCGACCCAGTGGCAGTCGCCCTACATCGACCGCCGCCGCAAGGTCGGCTGGGACCTGTACGGCCTGCTGGGCCTCGCCAAGACCGACAAGGCCGGGATGCACCGCCAGCATGGCCGCAACTACACCTTCTTCGACGCCCCGGTCGGCCTGGTCTTCACCATCGACCGCGTGATGCAGCAGGGCTCCTGGCTCGACTACGGCATGTTCCTGGAAAACATCATGGTCGCCGCCCGCGGCCGCGGTCTCGACACCTGCCCGCAAGCCGCGTTCACGCAGTACCACCGCCTGATCGCCGAACACCTCGGCCTCGGCGCGCACGAGATGGTGGTCTGCGGCATGGCGCTCGGGTTTGCCGATCCGGATGCCGTGGAGAACACGCTGGTCACCGAACGCGCCCCGGTGAGCGCGTTCACCACCTTCCACGAATGAGCCGAGTCCCCATGCCCCAGCGCAATTCCATGCGCTGGCCGGTCGCGGCCATCTTGAGCGCCACGCCGCTGCTGTCCCAGGCGGCCGAAATCGACGGCGCGACGCTGTCGGTCTGGTGGGGCCTGCCGTTCATCGTGCTGCTGACCGCAGCCAAGAACATCGCCGCGCGCGGGCATGCGCGTCTCGCAGGAGGAATCCCCGTCCTTTAGGGCGGGGAGGATGTCAAGGCGCTCTACACGGTGGCCGGCGGCTCGCTCACGCCGCTGGGGGATCCGCCGCTGTTTCCGCTGAACGGCATCGCAGATCAACACAGAAAGAATCCCACATGACCCGACCCGCTGTCCTCGTCGCACGCCGCCTGTTCCCCTCGGTGGTGGAGCGACTGGCCGCCCACTTCGACGTCGAGACCAACGACGCCGACACGCTCTGGAGCCGCGACGACCTGATCGCCCGCCTGCAGGGCAAGCAGGGTGTCTTCGTCACCACCGGCGAGCCGATCGATGCCACGCTGGTCGCCGCCTGCCCGGACCTGAAGGCCGTGTGCTCGATGGCCGTCGGCTACAACAACATCGACGTGGCGGCCTGCCACGCGCGCGGCATCACGGTGACCAACGCGCCAGACGTGCTGACCGAGACGACCGCCGATTTCGGCTTCGCGCTGATGATGGCGGCGGCACGGCGCATCACCGAGAGCGAGCGTTTCCTGCGCAGCGGTGCGTGGAGCAAGTGGGCGCCAGACTTCTTCGTCGGCGCGGACATCCATGGCGCCACGCTCGGCATCCTGGGCATGGGCCGGATCGGGCAGGCCATCGCGCGGCGCGGCGCGCTCGGTTTCGGCATGAACGTGATCTACCACAACCGCTCCCGGCTGGCGCCCGAGGCCGAAGCACCGATCGGTGCCCGCTGGGTCCCGCAGGCCGAGCTGCTGGCCGAGGCCGACCACCTGGTCATCGTCGTGCCCTATGGCCCCGCGTCCCACCACCTGATCGGCGCGGCGGAACTGGCGCAGATGAAACCGACCGCCACACTGACCAACATCGCCCGCGGTGGCGTGGTGGACGACGCCGCGCTGGCGATGGCCCTGAGGTCGAACCGGCTGGCCGCAGCCGCGCTCGATGTGTTCGAGGGCGAGCCGTCGGTCCACCCCGCGCTGCTGGAGGTGCCCAACGTCGTGCTGACCCCGCACATCGCCAGCGCCAGCCTGCCGACGCGCCTGGCCATGGCCGATCTGGCCGCCGACAACCTGATCGCGCTGCTCACGGGTGGTGCGGCGAAAACCCCTGTGCCGACGCCTTCGGCGGCCGCGGTGTAAGAACGCAGGCGCTGCACCGACTGATGGTGCTCGATGGTGTTGACCTCCAGGAGAAATTGACCATGACCGATCCGGCTTCTGCCACTACCGCCACCACGGCCACTGACCGCCCGCTGGAAACCGCCTACCTCGCCGGCGGCTGTTTCTGGGGCATGGAAGACCTGCTGCGCCGCATTCCGGGCGTGGTCGACACGGAAGTCGGCTACACCGGCGGCTGGCTGGAAAACCCGCGTTACGACGACACGCACGACTCCAAATCCGGCCACGCCGAGGCGGTGAAGATCGTGTTCGACCCGGCGGTGCTGGCCTTGGAGGACCTGCTCGTGCACCACTTCTTCCGGATGCACGACCCGTCCACGCCCGACCGCCAGGGCAATGACCGGGGCACGCAGTACCGCTCGGCGATCTTCCACACCAGCGATGCGCAACGGGCAGCGGCCCAGTCGGCGGTCGAGCGCGTGAACGCATCGGGCCTGTGGCCGCGACCGATCGTGACGCAGCTCGCGCCGTTCACCCAGTGGTGGGTCGGGGAGGGCTACCACCAGGACTACCTGATCAAGCATCCCGGCGGTTACAGCTGCCACTACATGCGCTGACCGCCGCGCGGCCAGCGGGGCAGGGCGTCAGGCGATCTCGATCGCCACCTTGCCGAACTGCGCGCCGGACTCCAGCCGGTCCAGCGCGGCGTGCGCATCGTCCAGCCCGTAGCGGCGGTCGATGATCGGCCGGATCAGGCCGCGCTCGCACACCTGCAGCAGGTCGCGGAACTCGCTCAGGTCGCCCAGCGTCGAGCCCATGATCTGCAACTGGCGGATGAACAGCCGGCGCAGGTCGGCCCCGGGCTGGTCGCCTGTGGTGGCGCCACAAGTGACGAGGCGGCCGCCGCGCACCAGCGACTTCATCGCGCTGGACCAGACGGCGGCCCCGACGTTCTCGAACACCACATCCACGCCACGGCCACCCGTCAGCGCCAGCACGCGGCGGGCGATGTCTTCCTTGGCGCCGTTGACCGCGTGGTCAGCGCCCAGGGCGAGGGCGCGCTGCAGCTTGTCGTCGTCCCGCGAGGTGACGATCGCGGTGGCACCAGTCATCTTCACCAGCTGCAGGGCCGCCAGCGACACGCCGCCCCCGACGCCGAAGATCAGCACCGTCTCCCAGGGCTTGAGCTGCGCCTTGGTGAACAGCATCCGCCAGGCGGTGAGGTGGTTGACGCCGAGCGCGGCGGCCTCGGCCCAGTCGAGCGCTGCCGGCTTGGGGAAGACATTGGACGCCGGCAGGCTGACGAACTCGGCGAGCGTGCCGTCGCGGTGTTCGCCCAGATAGCGGACCGAGGTGCACAGCACGCCCTGGCCGCGCAGGCAGAACTCGCAGCGCCCGCAGGACAGGCCGGGGTGCAGCACGACCGGCTGGCCCACCTTCAGCAGCGGCTCGTCGTCGTCCACCGCTTCGACGAGGCCGGCGCCGTCCAGCCCCATCGTCTGCGGCAACTGGTGCGTGATGCCGGCGCCGCTGTCGCGCATGTAGAGGTCGACGCGGTTGAGCGTGGCCGCCTTCATGCGCACCAGCACCTCGCCGCGGCGGCGCTCGGGCATCGGCCGCTCGCCGATGGCGACCACTTCGTTGCCTCCGTGGCCCGTGATGTAGATGGCTTTCATGGCCGGTCTCCTTGTCGCTTTGTTGTCCAGTTACAAAATAGAACCTGTCGACGCCTGCCGGATGACCCGGGCAACTTGTGTCCGTCGGCCAGACACGGCAAGGTGCAGCGCCACACCCATCGTGATTGCCATTGGAGACTCCCATGCTGACCGACGCCCAACTCGCCGCGATCATGCCCAACATGCCGGCTGCACGGCGCGCACTGTTTCTGCCCGCGCTGAACCAGACGATGCAGACCTACACGATCAGCAACCGGCTGCGTGCTGCGGCCTTCCTCGGTCAGCTCGCGCACGAATCCGGCGAGTTCAAGTACATGGAAGAACTCTGGGGCCCGACCGCGCAGCAGCTGCGCTACGAGCCGCCGAGCACGCTGGCGACCCGGCTCGGCAATACCAAAGCCGGCGACGGCAAACGCTACAAGGGCAGGGGGCCGATCCAGGTCACTGGCCGCGCCAACTACAAGCGCTACGGCGACCTGCTGGGGCTGGACCTGGTCGGCAAGCCGGAGCTGGTCGCGAAGCCGGGTATCGGTCTGTCGGCCGCGGGCATGTTCTGGCGCACGAACGGGCTGAATGCGCTGGCGGAGTTGCAGGATTACCGCGAGATCACCCGGCGCATCAATGGTGGCTACACCGGCTGGGAGGAGCGCCTGCGTTACTACGAAGTCGCGAAGAAAGTGCTGGCAACCGGCTTCTCGGTGCCCAAGAGCGCGCCGGTGCCGGTCCCGCCGAAGTCGCGCGGTGGCCCGGCGCCGGTGCCATTCGCGGTGCCCGCCAAGATTCCGCGCTCGCCGCTGGGACGGGGTCAGGAGGCGATCGACGCGCCCGCGCTCTGACGGTTCACACGTTCAGACACTCAGCAGCTTGTTGACCAGCTCCGGCGTGGTCGCTGCCTCGTACTTGCGCATCAGCCGCGCCCGGTAGACATCGACCGTGCGCGGGCTGATGCCCAGGCGCCGCCCGATCAGCTTGCTGGTCAGGCCCTCGACCAGCAGCGCGGCGATCTCGCGCTCGCGCGGGGTCAGCTCGGCCTTGATCTGGCGCTTGGCGGAGAGGTCGTCGAAGGACCAGATGCCGGCCGCGTGCGGGTCGGCCGGATCGAGCGCCCGCCCCGACACGTGGCACCAGAAGAGCGCGTCCTGACCCGCTGGCGCGTTCAGCCGCTTCATCACCCGGTCATCGGCGTAGCGGCCGGTCACATCCAGGCTGGCGGCGATGCGGGCGCCGGTGCGCTCGAACTCGGCGTGGCTGGGGTAGAGCACCTCGAAGCTCTGCCCGACGAGCTGCGCCCGCTGCGCGCCGAACATGGCCAGCACGTGCTGGTTGCAGTCCACCATCAGGCGGTGGCGCGACAGGATCAGCCCGACCGGAGCGAGGTCGAAGGCCGTGCGGTAGTCGAGATCGAGTGCAACCATTACTCAATTCTACGTACCCCCTACGTAAGGCCTTAGGTATTACAGTGCAGCGTCGGAAATTTGCGGAGAGTCTGCATATGAACAAGGTTTACCCGAGCGCCGCAGCCGCGCTCGAAGGCATCGTCCGGGACGGTCAACTGATCGCGGTGGGTGGTTTCGGTTTGTGCGGCATCCCCGAGGCGCTGATCGACGCGCTGGCGGCCAGTGGCGTGCAGAACCTGACCGCCATCTCCAACAACGCCGGGGTCGACGGCTTCGGCCTGGGCAAGCTGCTCAACACGCGCCAGATCAAGAAGATGATCTCCAGCTACGTGGGCGAGAACAAGGAGTTCGAGCGCCAGTACCTGGCTGGCGAGCTGGAGCTGGAATTCACGCCCCAGGGCACGCTGGCCGAGAAGCTGCGCGCCGGTGGCGCCGGCATCCCCGCGTTCTTCACCAAGACCGGTGTCGGCACGCTGGTGGCCGAGGGCAAGGAACTGCGCGAGTTCGACGGCGAGGTCTACGTGATGGAGCGGGCGCTGATGCCCGAGCTGTCGCTGGTCAAGGCGGATGTGGCCGACATGTCCGGCAACCTGCGCTTCAACAAGACGGCGCGCAACTTCAATCCGGCCGTCGCGATGGCCGGCAAGATCTGCGTGGTCGAGGTGGAACGCATCGTGCCGACCGGCGAGATCGCGCCGGACGACGTGCACCTGCCGGGCATCTACGTGCACCGCATCGTGGTGAACGCGACCCCCGAGAAGCGCATCGAGAAGCGCACGACCCGCGACCGCAAGTAAGGAGCACACACCATGGCATGGACGCAAGACCAGATGGCCGCCCGCGCGGCGCAAGAACTGCAGGACGGCTTCTACGTCAACCTCGGCATCGGCATCCCGACGCTGGTGGCCAACCACGTGCCCGACCACGTCGAAGTGTGGCTGCAGAGCGAGAACGGCATGCTGGGCATCGGCCCCTTCCCCTATGAGGACGAGGTGGACGCCGACCTGATCAACGCCGGCAAGCAGACCGTCACCACGATGAAGGGCTCGTCGATCTTCGGCAGCCACGACAGCTTCGCGATGATCCGCGGCGGCAAGATCAACCTGTCGATCCTGGGCGCGATGCAGGTGACCGACAAGGGCGATCTGGCCAACTGGATGATCCCGGGCAAGATGGTCAAGGGCATGGGCGGCGCGATGGACCTGGTCGCCGGCGTCAAGCGCGTCATCGTGCTGATGGAACACGTCGCGAAGAAGAAGGACGGCACGGTCGACCTGAAGATCCTGCCCGCCTGCACGCTGCCGCTGACCGGCGTGGGCGTGGTGGACAGGATCATCACGGACCTTGGCGTGTTCGATGTCACCCCCGCCGGCCTCCAGGTCGTGGAGATGGCACCGGACGTGACGCTCGAGGAAATTGCCTCCAAGACGGGTGTCCCGCTGGTCTGACGCCGCCCGCGCAGACGCCGTCATGGCGGCGACTCCGGCTGGCCCTACACTTCGCGGTTTTCCATCGTTCAGTTCACAGGTCTCGGAGTCGCCCGCATGCAGCGTTTCAACTTTCCCATCGTCATCATCGATGAGGACTACCGTTCGGAGAACACCTCCGGTCTGGGCATCCGCGCGCTCGCGCAGGCGATCGAGAAGGAAGGGTTCCAGGTTCTGGGCGCCACCAGCTACGGCGACCTGAGCCAGTTCGCACAGCAGCAGAGCCGCGCCAGCGCCTTCATCCTGTCGATCGACGACGAGGAGTTCACCCCCGGCCCCGAACTGGATCCGGCGGTGCTGAACCTGCGCAAGTTCATCGAGGAAATCCGGTTCCGCAACACGGACATCCCGATCTACATCTACGGCGAGACGCGCACCTCGCAGCACATCCCCAACAGCATCCTGCGCGAGCTGCACGGCTTCATCCACATGTTCGAGGACACGCCCGAGTTCGTGGCGCGTCACATCATCCGCGAGGCCAAGAGCTACCTCGATGGACTGGCCCCGCCGTTCTTCAAGGAGCTGATGGACTACGCCCAGGACGGCTCCTACTCGTGGCACTGCCCGGGGCACTCCGGCGGCGTCGCCTTCCTGAAGAGCCCGGTCGGCCAGATGTTCCACCAGTTCTTCGGCGAGAACATGCTGCGCGCCGACGTGTGCAACGCGGTGGAAGAACTCGGCCAGCTGCTCGACCACACCGGCCCGGTCGCGGCCAGCGAGAAGAACGCCGCGCGCATCTTCAACGCCGACCACTGCTTCTTCGTCACCAACGGCACGTCCACGTCCAACAAGATGGTGTGGCACCACACGGTGGCGCCAGACGACATCGTGGTGGTGGACCGCAACTGCCACAAGTCGATCCTGCACGCGATCATCATGACCGGCGCGATCCCCGTGTTCATGACGCCGACGCGCAACCACTACGGCATCATCGGCCCGATCCCGCAGAGCGAGTTCACCCGCGAAGCCATCGAGGCCAAGATCGCGCGCAATCCGCTGCTGGCGGGCGTCGATGTCAAGACCGTCAAGCCGCGCATCATGACGCTGACGCAGAGCACCTACGACGGCGTGCTCTACAACACCGAAACCATCAAGGGGATGCTGGACGGCTGGATCGACACGCTGCATTTCGACGAAGCCTGGCTGCCGCACGCCGCGTTCCACCGTTTCTACGGCTCGTACCATGCGATGGGCAAGAACCGCGCGCGTCCGAAGCAGGCGATGGTCTACGCCACGCAGTCGACCCACAAGCTGCTGGCCGGCATCAGCCAGGCCTCGCAGGTGCTGGTGCAGGACGCGCAGGAGCAGAAGCTCGACCGCCACCTCTTCAACGAGGCCTACCTGATGCACAGCTCCACCAGCCCGCAGTACGCGATCATCGCCTCGTGCGACGTCGCTGCGGCCATGATGGAGCCTCCGGGCGGCACGGCGCTGGTCGAGGAAAGCATCAAGGAAGCGCTGGATTTCCGCCGCGCCATGCGCAAGGTCGAGGACGAGTTCGGCCTGGACTGGTGGTTCAAGGTCTGGGGTCCGGAAGCACTGGCCGCCGACGGCATGGGCCACTCGGACGGCTGGATCCTGGAAGCCAACGAGACCTGGCACGGCTTCGGTGATCTGGCACCGGGCTTCAACATGCTCGACCCGATCAAGTCGACCATCATCACGCCCGGGCTGAACATGTCCGGCTCCTTCGACAAGACGGGCATCCCGGCCTCGATCGTCACCAAGTTCCTCGCCGAACACGGCGTGGTGGTGGAGAAGACCGGCCTCTATTCGTTCTTCATCCTGTTCACCATCGGCATCACCAAGGGCCGCTGGAACACGCTGCTGACCGCGCTGCAGCAGTTCAAGGACGACTACGACCGCAACCAGCCGATCTGGCGTGTCCTGCCCGAGTTCGCCGCCAAGTACCCGATGTACGAGCGCATGGGCCTGCGCGACCTCTGCCAGCAGATCCACGAGGCCTATGCCGAAGGCGACATCGCGCGCCTGACGACCGAGATGTACCTGTCGGACCTGCACCCGGCGATGAAGCCGAGCGAGGCCTACGCCTACATCGCCCACCGCAAGACGGAGCGGGTGGAGATCGACCAGCTCGAAGGCCGCATCACCACCTCGCTGCTGACGCCGTACCCGCCGGGCATCCCGCTGCTCATCCCGGGCGAGCGCTTCAACAAGAAGATCTGCGACTACCTGCGCTTCACCCGCAAATTCAACGACCGCTTCCCCGGCTTCCACACCGACGTGCACGGTCTGGTCGAAGAGGACATCGGTGGCGGCCAGCACCGCTACTACGTCGACTGCGTGAAGCAGTGAACGGAGCCCCGCACCCATGGCGCTGGGCGTTGCCTTCGCCCTGCTCGCGGGGCTGGTCTGGGGGCTGGTGTTCGTTGCGCCGCTGCTGCTGCCGCAGTATTCGGCCGCGCTGCTGACCTGCGGGCGCTATCTGGCCTTCGGGCTGGTGGCGCTGCCGCTGGGCTGGTTCGACCGGGCCCGTCTGCGGGAGTTCGCGCCAGCGGACTGGCTGGAGGCGCTCAAGCTCTCGGCGGTCGGCAATTTCCTCTACTACCTGTGTCTGGCCGCCGCCATCCAGCGCGCGGGCGGGCCGCTGCCGACGATGGTGATCGGGACCTTGCCGGTCGTGATCGCGATCAGCTCCAACCTGCGCGATGCACGGCGTGACGGCCGGCTACCGTGGATGAAGCTGCTGCCCTCGCTGGGCCTGATCGCGGCGGGCATCGCCTGCGTGAACCAGGTGGAACTGCAGCACCTGCGTGCAGAGCGCGATTTCGACCTCGCGCGCTATGGCAGCGGCCTGTTGCTGGCGGTGGGCGCGGTGGTGTGCTGGACCTGGTATCCGATGCGCAATGCCGACTGGTTGCGCGCGCACGCGGACCGCAACCCACGCAGCTGGGCGACGGCACAGGGGCTGGTGACGCTGCCACTGGCGGTGCTGGGCTACGGCGCGCTCTGGCTCTGGAGTGCGTTCGGCGGCGACCCCGGGCTGTCGATGCCCCTCGGTCCGACCCCGCAGCGCTACGTCCTGCTGATGCTCGCCGTCGGGCTTCTGGCGTCCTGGGTCGGCACGCTCTGCTGGAACGAGGCCAGCCAGCGCGTGCCCACGGCGCTGGTCGGGCAACTCATCGTCTTCGAGACGCTCTCGGCGCTGGGCTATGCCTTGCTGCTGCGCGGTGTCTGGCCCGATGCGCTGACCCTGGCCGGCATCGCGCTGCTGGTGGCTGGGGTGCTCCGGGCGGTGCGCATCAAGCCGGTACCAGTGTCGCCGTCACCCCCCTGAATGGGTGATCGATCACCGACGCTGGCGTCATCCTGATTCCGACACCGGTTTTGCCGGTTCTCCAATGGGCAGGGTGACGGCGCGTCCTTAAAGTCACTCCATCGATCCTCTCCGGATCGCAGGAGAACCACATGAACGCTCAGCAGCACGTCAGCCACCCCTTCGCCCTGATGATCAACGCACAGGACGTTCTGGCCGCCATGGAATGCTCCGAGCGGCTGCAGCATCTGCAGCGCCGGATCTGCCGCCCGCTGGACAAGCCGCTGATCCCGCACGCGCTCAGCGATCTGGAGCTGTATGACCGCAGCGTCGACGCCGGCATGGTCGACGACGATCTGACCGACACCGACGATTCCGCCGAGTGACACCGACAGCCTGAGGCCTGCCAGCCTCCCGGCTGGGCCTGCGATCCGAGGGATTTCATCGGGCTGGGTTCCAGCGCGGTTACATGGCAAGATGGTTTGCATGGCGAAATACATGCAAAACCAGGCGGATTGGTGGCGCGGCGCGGTCATCTACCAGATCTACCCCCGCAGTTTTCAGGACAGCAATGCAGACGGTGTCGGCGACTTGCCCGGCATCACGGCCCGACTGGACTACGTCGCTGCGCTCGGCGTGGATGCCATCTGGATCTCGCCCTTCTTCAAGAGTCCGATGAAGGACTTCGGCTACGACGTCTCGGACTACCGCGATGTTGATCCGCTGTTCGGCACGCTGGCCGATTTCGACGCACTGCTGGCCCGCGCGCACCAGCTCGGCCTGCGCGTGATGATCGATCAGGTGCTCTCGCACACCTCCGACCAGCACGCCTGGTTCCAGGAAAGCCGCCTCAGCCGCGACAACCCGAAGCACGACTGGTACGTCTGGGCCGATGCGAAGCCGGACGGCACGCCGCCCAACAACTGGCTCAGCGTCTTCGGCGGCTCGGCCTGGCAGTGGGACACGCGCCGGCGGCAGTACTACCTGCACAGCTTCCTCACCTCGCAGCCCGACCTGAACTTCCACAACCCCGCGGTGCAGAACGCCGTGCTGGGCGAGGTGCGTTTCTGGTGCGAGAAGGGCGTGGATGGCTTCCGCTTCGACGCCTGCAACCACCAAGTGCACGACGCGCTGCTGCGCGACAACCCGCCAGCCGATGGCGGCGACGTCAGCACCGTGCGCGCCGACAACCCCTACGCGATGCAGCGGCACCTCTTCGACAAGAGCCAGCCGGAGAACCTCGTGTTCCTGGAGCGCCTGCGTGGTGTGCTCGATGCGTTCGGTGCCGCCAGCATCGGCGAGGTCGGCGACGAGCATTCCCCGCCGATCATGGCCGACTACACCGAGGCCGGAAAACGCCTGCACATGGCCTACAGCTTCAGCCTGCTGACCAGCCGCAGCTCGCCCGCCCACCTGCGCAGCGAAGTCGAGGCACTGGAGCGCGAAATCGCCCGCACCGGCGGCTGGGGCTGCTGGGCGCTGTCCAACCACGATGTGCCGCGCATCGCCACCCGCTGGTCGACGACCGGGCAGGCGGATCCCAGGCAGGCGCGCATGTTGCTGTCGATGCTGCTGAGCCTGCGAGGCAGCGTCTGCCTGTACCAGGGCGAGGAGCTGGGCCTGCCGGAAGCGGACGTTCCCTTCGAGCGCCTGCAGGACCCATACGGCATGGCCTTCTGGCCCGAGTTCAAGGGCCGCGACGGCTGCCGCACACCGATGCCCTGGGTGGCCGAGGACACGCAGGGCGGTTTCTCGCCCGTCGAGCCGTGGCTGCCGGTGTCCGCACCACAGCGCGCGATCGCGGTCGATGTGCAGGAGGCTGATGCCGGCTCGGTGCTGCACGCCACGCGTGCGCTGCTGGCCTGGCGGCGCGCTTCGGCGGTGCTCCGTGCTGGCGACCTGCGCTTCCTCGACGCCGGAAGCGACGCCGTGCTGCTGTTCGAGCGCACGCTCGGCACCGAGCGCCGGCTGCTCGCGTTCAACTTCAGCGGCACCGAGGTGGCGCTTGCGCTGCCGCCCGGCTGGCAGTCCGCCACGATCGACGCCGCAGCCCCGCTGAGCGGAGCGCACATCGACGGGGCAAGCGCCCGCCTGATCCTTTCCCCCTTCGGCGCGCTGTGTTCACAGTCGTCCCACACCGAACACTGAGCGAGACCTGAACCATGGCGAGCAAGACTCCTGCAGCAAAGACCCCCGCCCGCAAGGCCCCGGAGAAGAAGGTTGCGCCAGACATCGGTCAGGTGGATGCCGACACGCTGGCCGCGCTGATGCGCGCCGACCACGGCGACCCGTTTGCCGTGCTCGGCATGCACCACACCGGCACGGCGCTGGTGGTGCGCGCGCTGCTGCCGACGGCGGACAAGGTCGAGCTGCTGGACGCGCTGGACCGCTGCCTGTGCGAGCTGACGCGGCAAGGCGACAGCGACCTGTTCACCGGCGCCGTGCCGCGCCGGCGCAACCCGTTCGCTTACCGCCTGCGCGTGCAGTGGCGCGCCCATGACGGTCAGCCGCCCCACACGACCGAGCTGGACGACCCGTACCGCTTCCCCGCACTCATCACCGAAGCCGACATCTACCTGCTCGCCGAAGGCACGCACCACCGCCCCTACGAGTGGCTTGGCGCGCACCTGAACACCGTGGACGGCGTGGCCGGCACGCGCTTCGCCGTCTGGGCGCCGAGCGCACGCCGCGTGTCGGTGGTCGGCAACTTCAACCAGTGGGACGGCCGCCGCCACATGATGCGGCTGCGCCACGAGTGCGGCGTGTGGGAAGTCTTCGTGCCGCAGGTGGGCGAGGGCGATCTCTACAAGTTCGAGATCCTCGGCGTCGACGGTACGGTGCACTCCAAGGCTGATCCATTCGCCTTCCGCGCCGAGATCCGGCCGCAGACCGCCTCGGTCGTCCAGCGCCTGCTGCCCGGCGTGGCCATCAGCGAACAGCGCCAGCGCGCCAATGCGCTGGACGCTCCAATCTCCATCTACGAAGTCCACCTTGGCTCCTGGAAGCGCAATGCCGAAGGCGAGTGGCTGACCTACCGCGATCTGGCCGAGCAGCTGGTGCCCTATGTGCGCGACATGGGCTTCACGCACATCGAGCTGCTGCCGATCCACGAGCACCCATTCGACGGCTCGTGGGGTTACCAGCCGACGGGCCTGTATGCGCCGACCTCGCGTTTCGGCACGCCGTGGGACTTCCGCGCGTTTGTCGATGCAGCGCATGAGGCTGGCCTCGGCGTCATCCTCGACTGGGTGCCGGCGCACTTCCCGACCGACGCCTTCGGTCTGGCGAACTTCGACGGCACGCACCTCTACGAACACGCCGATCCGCGCGAAGGCTTCCACCAGGACTGGAACACGCTGATCTACAACTTCGGCCGGGCCGAGGTGCGCAACTACCTCGTCGGCAACGCGCTGTACTGGATCGAGCGCTACGGCATCGACGGGCTGCGCGTGGACGCGGTGGCCTCGATGCTCTACCGCGACTACAGCCGCAAGCATGGCGAGTGGATCCCCAACAAGGACGGCGGCCGCGAGAACCTGGAAGCCATCGAGTTCCTGCGCCGCGTCAACCACATCGTCGGCACGCAGCGCCCCGAGGCCATGACCGTGGCCGAGGAATCGACCGCCTTCCCGATGGTGACGCGCCCCCCGTCGCCCGACCTGCAGTCCGGCGGCCTCGGCTTCCACTTCAAGTGGAACATGGGCTGGATGAACGACACGCTGAGCTACTTCGCGCGTGACCCGCTCTACCGCAAGTACCACCACGACCAGATCCGCTTCTCGCTGATGTACGCCTTCAGCGAAAACTTCCTGCTGCCGCTCTCGCACGACGAGGTGGTGCATGGCAAGGGCTCGCTGCTGCAGAAGATGCCGGGCGACGAGTGGCAGAAGTTCGCCAACCTGCGCGCCTACTACGGCTTCATGTGGGGCCACCCGGGCAAGAAGCTGCTGTTCATGGGCTGCGAGTTCGGCCAGAACACCGAGTGGAATGCCGAAGCCAGCCTGCCGTGGCACCTGCTCGACCAGCCCCTGCACCGCGGCCTGCAGCGCCTCGTGCGCGACCTGAACGCCGTGATGCGCCACTACCCGGCGCTGCACCAGCAGGACGTCAGCCCGGACGGTTTTGCCTGGATCAGCCACTCGGACGCCGAGCACTCGGTGCTGATCTTCGAGCGCCGCGCGGCCAACGGCCAGCGGGTCGTGGTCATCAGCAGCCTGACGCCGGTGGTGCACCGCGGCTGGCGCATCGGCGTGCCGACCGCAGGGGTCTGGCGCGAGCTGATCAACACCGACCTGTCGGTCTACGGCGGCTCCGGCGTGGGCAACGGCCTGATGCACAGCGAGCCGATCGGCTGGCATGACCAGGCGCAGTCGATCACGGTCACGCTGCCGCCGCTGGCGACGCTGATGCTGGTGTGCGATTGATGCGGATGGCGCCTGGTTTTCCGTGGCCCCTGGGTGCCGAGGTGGTAGCCGAGGGCGTGAACGTCGCCGTCTGGGCGCCGGACGCGACGCGGCTGGAGGTCTGCCTCTTCGATGCGGAAGGCGCGCAGGAACTGGCGCGGCACGCTTTGCCCATCTGCACCGACGGTGTCTGGCATGGCTGCCTCGTCGGCGCGGTGGCAGGCCTGGTTTATGGCCTGCGCGTCCACGGTCCGTGGAATCTCGCGCAGGGGCACCGGTTCAACCCCGCCAAGGTGCTGCTGGATCCGTGGGCGAAGTCCGTGGTCGGTCGCTATGGCGGGATGCCGGACGCCGACCTGAGCCTGTACTTGGGCCACAGCGAAGCCGATCCGGCCCTGCCCGACACCCGCGACAACGCCGCCGTGGCGCTCAAGGCCCGCGTGCTGCCAGCAGCGCCGGTGGTCGACGACGCGGAGCGCCCGCACTGCAGCGCCGACCGCACCGTGCTGTGCGAGCTGCACGTCCGCTCGACGACGAAGCTGCACCCGGACATTCCCGCCGCGCTGCGTGGCAGCTATGCGGCACTCGCGCATCCCGCCATGCTCGACCACTGGCAGCGCCTGGGCGTGACGAGCCTGAGCCTGCTGCCCGTGCACGCGCGCGCGGACGAAGCCCGTCTGCAGCAGCAGGGCCTGAGCAACCACTGGGGCTATTCGAGCATCGCCTTCCTGGCGCCGGAGCCGCGCTACTGGAGCGGCCGCCCCGGCACCACGCCCGAATCCGAATGCCGCGACCTGGTGCGTGCCGCCCACGCGGCGGGGCTGGAGGTGGTGCTCGACGTCGTCTTCAACCACACCGGCGAGACCGACGAATGCGGCCCGACGCTGTCGATGCGCGGGCTGGCGAATGCGCGCTACTACCACCTGGACGCCGAGCGGCGCGACCGCTACGTCAACTGGACCGGCTGCGGCAACTGCCTGAACCTGGCCGAGCCGCGGGTGGTGGAGCTGGTGCTGGGCTCGCTGCGGCACTGGGTGCAGACCTATGGCGTGGACGGCTTCCGCTTCGATCTGGCGCCTGTAATGGCGCGCGGACGGGACGGGCAGTTCAGTGCGGAGGCCGGCTTCTTCGCTGCGCTGCAGTCGGACCCGGTGCTGTCGCGCACCAAGCTGATCGCCGAGCCGTGGGACATCGGCCCGGGCGGCTACCAGCTGGGTGGGTTCCCGCCGGGCTGGTCGGAATGGAACGACCAGTACCGCGACACCCTGCGCGCCTGGTGGCTGCGGGGGGCGGGCGACCGCGGCGTGTTCGCGCACCGCTTCGCCGGTTCCAGCGCCCAGTTCCACCACGACCGGCGCCAGCCCACTGCAAGCGTCAACTTCATCACCGCGCACGACGGCTTCACGCTGCGCGACCTCGTCAGCTACGACCACAAGCACAACCACGCCAACGGCGAGCACAACCGCGACGGCCACCACCACAACAGTAGCTGGAACTGCGGCGTGGAAGGCGAGACGGCCGACCCGGCGGTCCGGGCACTCCGGCTGCGGCTGCAGCGCGCGCTGCTGGCCACGCTGCTGCTGTCGCAGGGCACGCCGATGCTGCTGGCCGGCGACGAGATCGGCCACAGCCAGCAAGGCAACAACAACGCCTACTGCCAGGACAACGCGCTGTCGTGGCTCGACTGGGCCGGGCAGGACGCGGACCTGCTCGCCACTGCGCAGCATCTGCTCGCCTTGCGCCGCGACTCGCCGGCGCTGCGCATCGGGCAATGGCTCACCGGCCAGCCCGACGCGCACGGCCGCACCGACGTGGTCTGGCTGCATCCGGACGGCCACCACCTCGCGCCCGCCGACTGGCGCTCGACCTCCGACCGCGCGCTGCTGGTGCATCTGCACGCGGCCACCGGGCCGCAGGTGCTGCTCGTGTTCAACCCGGAAACGGACGACCGGCGCTGCCGGCTCCCGGCGGGTGTCGACTGGCACCCGGCATTCGACAGCGCGCGCACAGGCGGCGAGCCCTCGACCGCCACATCCACGGCCACACTTGATACCACGGTGATCTGTTCGGCACGGAGCGTGCTAATGCTGCGTTCGCGCTGAACGGAACGCCCACCACTGAAAAGAAGGAGACCTGTCCCATGTCCGCCACGACCGTCACCACCCAGCCGTTCGCCGGCCAGCGCCCCGGCACCTCCGGCCTGCGAAAGAAAGTCACGGTCTTCCAGCAGCCGCACTACCTCGAGAACTTCGTGCAGTCGCTGTTCGACATCCTGCCGGACCGCGTCGGTCAGACGCTGGTGCTCGGCGGCGATGGCCGTTTCCACAACCGGGTCGCCGTGCAGACCATCCTGCGCATGGCCGCCGCCAACGGCTTCGGGCGTGTGCTGGTGGGGCAGGGCGGACTGCTCTCGACGCCCGCGGCCAGCGCCGTGATCCGCAAGCGCGCCGCTTACGGCGGCATCATCCTGTCGGCCAGCCACAACCCCGGCGGCCCGGACGGTGACTTCGGCATCAAGTACAACATCGGCAACGGCGGCCCCGCGCCCGAGAAGATCACCGAAGCGATCTACCAGCGCACCACCGAACTCACCGCCTACCAGACCACCGCGGACACCGCCGATCTGGACCTCGACACGCTCGGCTCCACCACGCTGGACGGCATGGTGGTCGAGGTGATCGACTCGGTCGCGCTGTACGCGGACCTGATGCAGACGCTGTTCGACTTCGACGCGATGCGCGCCTGGTTCGCGGCCGGCAACCGGATGCGCATGGACACGATGTGCGCTGCGGGGGGCCCGTACGCCAAGGCCGTACTCGAAGGCCTGCTTGGCGCGCCAGTGGGCACCGTGGTCAACGGCGAGCCGCTGGAGGACTTCGGCGGCCACCACCCGGACCCGAATCCGGCACACGCCACCGAACTGATCGCCGCCATGACCGGCGCCGGCGCTCCTGATTTCGGCGCGGCGTCCGACGGCGATGCGGACCGCAACATGATCCTCGGCCGCGACTTCGTGGTCACGCCCTCGGACAGCCTGGCCGTGATGGCCGCCCACGCCACCAAGGTGCCGGGCTACGCCGCCGGCCTGAAGGGCATCGCGCGCTCGATGCCGACCTCGTGCGCGGCCGACGCCGTCGCCAAGGCGCTGGGCATCCCGAGCTACGAGACGCCGACCGGCTGGAAGTTCTTCGGCAACCTGCTGGATGCGGACCGCGTCACCCTGTGCGGCGAGGAAAGCTACGGCACCGGCTCGAACCACGTCCGCGAAAAGGACGGGTTGTGGGCCGTGCTGTTCTGGCTCAACCTGCTGGCGGCCACCGGCGAGTCGGTCGAATCGCTGGTGCGCGGGCACTGGGCACGTTTCGGGCGCCACTACTACTCGCGCCACGACTGGGAAGGCATCCCCACCGAGCGGGCCGACGCCCTGATGGCCGCGCTGCGGGCGCAACTGCCGGCGCTGTCCGGACAGTCGTTCGGCGCACTGACGCTGGAGATGGCGGACGACTTCTCGTACACCGACCCGGTCGACGGTTCGGTGTCGAGCCGGCAAGGCGTGCGGCTGCTGTTCGCGGGTGGGGCGCGCGTCGTGTTCCGCCTCTCGGGCACCGGCACCGAAGGGGCCACGCTGCGCGTCTACCTGGAGCGCTACGAGGCCGATCCTGCACGGCACGACCAACCGACGCAGGACGCGCTGGCCGACCTCATCCTGATCGCCGACCGCGTGGCACGCATCCGCGCCCTCAGCGGCCAGGACGCGCCCACCGTCATCACCTGAGCCCGCGGTTTCCCACGTCAGCACCCGGCATTTCGCGCATCTGCACCCACCAAGAACAGGAGACTCCCATGGACATCACCCGACTGGCCGAAAGCCGCACACTCGCCCGCCGCACGCTGGCCCTGGTTCTGGCCGGCGGCCGCGGCTCGCGCCTGAAGGACCTGACCGACCGCCGCGCCAAGCCGGCCGTCCACTTCGGCGGCAAGTTCCGCATCATCGACTTCGCGCTGTCGAACTGCATGAACTCCGGGATGCGCCGCATCGGCGTGATCACGCAGTACAAGTCCCACTCGCTGCTGCGCCACCTGCAGCGCGGCTGGAGCTTCCTGCGCAACGAGATGAACGAGTTCGTCGACCTGCTGCCCGCGCAGCAGCGCCTGACCGAAGAACACTGGTACCGCGGCACGGCAGACGCCATCTACCAGAACCTCGACATCATCCGCAACTCGACGCCGCCCGAGTACATCGTCATCCTGGCCGGTGACCACATCTACAAGATGGACTACTCGATCATGCTGGCCGACCACGCCGCCAGCGGTCGGGGCGTCACGGTCGGCTGCATCGAGGTGTCGCGCGAGGAGGCCAAGGGCTTCGGCGTGATGGCCATCGACGAACACCGCGCGATCATCGAGTTCGTCGAGAAGCCGTCCGATCCGCCGCCGATGCCCGGCAACCCGGACGTCTCGCTGGCCAGCATGGGCATCTATGTCTTCACGGCCGAGTACCTCTACAAGCTGCTCGAAGACGACGCCAACGACCCGAACTCCGAGCACGACTTCGGCAAGAACCTGATCCCGCGCGCCGTGGCGGAGCAGCAGGCGCTGGCGCACCCGTTCTCGATGTCGGCGGTGGCCAACCCGCCGTACTCGCGCGCTTACTGGCGCGATGTCGGCACGGTCGATGCCTACTGGGCCGCCAATCTGGACCTGGCCACGACCACGCCCGAGCTGAACATGTACGACAAGGACTGGCCGATCTGGACCTACCAGGAACAGCTCCCGCCGGCCAAGTTCGTGCACGAGGAAATCGGCCGCACGGGTCAGGCGATCAACAGCCTGGTCTCGGGTGGCTGCATCGTCTCGGGTGCGACTGTGCGCAACTCGGTGCTGTTCTCGAACGTGCTGGTGCGCTCGTTCAGCGAGATCAACGAAGCCGTCGTGCTGCCCGATGTCCACATCGGCCGCGGCTGCCGGCTGAACAAGGTGGTCATCGACCGCCGTTGCCGCGTGCCGGACGGCCTCGTGATCGGTGAGGACCCGGTGCTGGACGCCCAGCGCTTCTTCCGCTCCGAGAACGGCGTCGTGCTGGTCACGCGCAAGATGCTGGAAGCCCTGTAACCCCGCCACGGGAACCGAGACGATGCGTGTCCTTCAAGTCTGTGCCGAAATTTTCCCGCTGCTCAAGACCGGCGGGCTGGCCGATGTCGCCGGGGCGCTGCCGCCCGCACTGCGTGCCCGCGGGCACGAGGTCCGTGTGCTGCTGCCCGGCTTCGACGCCATCCTGGCCGGGCTGGAGGATGCCGTCATCGTCTGCGATCTCTATCCGCCCGCGGGCCTGTCCTGGGGCGCTGGCCGTGCGCGGCTGCTCTACGGACGGCTGTCCGCGGCGGACGTCGAGGCCTATGTGATCGACGCGCCGGGCTTCTACGCCCGGCCCGGCGGCCCGTATGCCGATGCCCACCAGCAGGCTTACGGCGACAACCACCTGCGCTTCGGCCTGCTGGGCTGGGTGGCCGCAGAACTCGCGCAGGGAATGGACCCGTACTGGAGCCCCGCTGTCCTGCATGCCCACGACTGGCACGCCGGACTGGCGCCGGTCTACCTGCGGGCCGCGCAGCAGGCGCGCCACCAGCACCTCGCCGGCAGCGTGTTCACGGTCCACAACCTCGCCTACCAGGGCTGTTTTGCCGCCAACCATTTCGCCGAACTCGGGCTGCCGGCGCAGTTCTGGGGCGTGGAAGGGGTCGAGTTCCACGGGCAGCTCGGCTTCATGAAGGGCGGGCTTTACCACGCCGACCGCCTCACCACGGTCAGCCCCACCTACGCGGCCGAGATCCAGGGGCCGGAGCAGGGCTGCGGGCTCGACGGGCTGCTGCGCACGCGTGCGGTCGACCTGTCCGGCATCCTGAACGGGGTGGACGACGCGGTCTGGAATCCGGCCACGGATGCGCTGCTGCCGGCAACCTACGACACCGCCGACCTGTCCGGCAAGGCGCCGTGCAAGGCCGAGCTGCAGCGCGAGCTGGGTCTGGCGGTCGATCCGGACCGGCCGATCGCCTGCATCGTCAGCCGCCTGACCGAGCAGAAGGGCCTGCACCTCGTGCTGCAGGCGCTGCCCGGCCTGGTCGCGCAGGGCTGGCAGTTCGCCATGCTCGGCAGCGGGGACGCGTGGATGGAAGCCGCCTTCCGCGACGCCGCGGCTGCACAGCCGACCGCCATCGCCGTGCGCATCGGCTACGACGAGCGCTTCGCCCACCGCCTGATCGCCGGCAGTGACGCGATCCTCGTGCCTTCGCGCTTCGAGCCTTGCGGGCTGACGCAGCTCTACGGGCTGAAATACGGCACGCTGCCCATCGTGCGCCGGGTCGGCGGTCTGGCCGACACGGTGGTCGACACCCAGCTCGACACCATCGACACGGTCGCGACCGGTGTCGTGTTCGACGCTTTCTCGGCCGCCGCCTTGCTCGCCGCCACGGCCCGCGCCACAGCCCTGCACCGCCGGCCTGCCGACTGGGCCACCGTGCGCAGCCGGGCCATGCAGCAGGGATTCGGCTGGGCGGATGCGGCGCAGCAGTACGAGGCGCTGTACCTGCAAGTCCAAGGCTGACACAGGCATTCCGCGATCCCACCCGTTTTGACGACACTGAATCCGCCCATGGACCTGACCCAGTTCGAACACCATTACGACCACCTCGCCCGCGACGTGCCTGCGTTCAAGCGCGCGATCTCCAACAAGCTGATGTACACGGTCGGCAAGGATCCCGTCTCGGCGCTGCCGCAGGACTGGCTGCACGCCGTCTCCTACGCCGTGCGCGACCACCTCGTCGAGCGCTGGATGAAGACGACCCGCGCCCAGTACGCGCAGGACGTCAAGCGCGTGTACTACCTCTCGATGGAATTCCTGATCGGCCGCACCTTCTCCAACGCCATCCTCGCGCTGGAGCTGATGCCGACGATCCGGCAGGCGCTGTCGGAGCTGGACGTCAACATCGACACCGACAAGCTCTTCGACCTGGAGCCGGACGCCGCGCTCGGCAACGGCGGCCTGGGGCGGCTGGCGGCGTGCTTCCTGGATTCGATGGCGACGCTGGGTGTCCCCGGTTTCGGCTACGGCATCCGCTACGACTACGGCATGTTCCGCCAGATGATCGTCGACGGCCGGCAGGTCGAGGCGCCCGACTACTGGCTCACCAAAGGCAACCCCTGGGAGTTCCCGCGGCCGGAGGTGCAGTTCCGCGTGCGCTTCGGCGGTCAGCTGGAGCAGCACGGCGAGACGGTCCGCTGGGTCGGCACCGACGACGTGCTGGCGATGGCCTACGACACCATCATCCCCGGCTACGGCACCGAGGCGACCAACACGCTGCGGCTGTGGTCGGCCAAGGCCACCGAAGAGATGAACCTGCGCGCCTTCAACCAGGGCAACTACTTCGGCGCGGTCGAGGGCAAGAACCACTCGGAGAACGTCTCCCGGGTCCTGTATCCCGACGACTCGACCCCGTCTGGTCGCGAGCTGCGCCTGCGTCAGGAATACTTCTTCGTCTCGGCGAGCCTGCAGGATCTTGTGCGCCGCTACCTGCGTACCCACACCGGCTTCGATGCGCTGCCCGACAAGGTCAGCGTCCACATGAACGACACGCACCCGGTGCTGGCGATTCCCGAGCTGATGCGCCTGCTGGTCGACGAACACCGCGTGCCCTGGCTGAAGGCGTGGCAGCTGTGCCAGAAGGTGTTCTCGTACACCAACCACACGCTGATGCACGAGGCGCTGGAGACCTGGCCGGTGGAGATGTTCGCCCGGGTGCTGCCGCGGCACCTGCGCATCATCTTCGACATCAACGCGCATTTCCTCGGCGACGTCAGTGCGCAGCACGGCCACCAGCCGGAGCTGCTGCGCAAGCTCTCGCTGATCGACGAGTCGGGCGAGCGGCGCGTGCGCATGGCCTATCTGGCGGTGGTGGCGAGCCACTCGGTCAACGGCGTCTCGGCACTGCACTCCCAGCTGATGAAGGAGTCGATCTTTGCCGACTTCGCCCAGCTCTGGCCCGAGCGCTTCAACAACAAGACCAACGGCGTGACCCCGCGCCGCTGGTTGGCGCAGGCCAACCCTGGACTGGCCGCGCTGCTGGACCAGCGTCTGGGCCGCGGCTGGCGCCGGCAGCTCGACCAGCTCGAAGGCCTGCGACACGCACTCGATCTGCCGGGATTCCTGGGCGCCGTGCGCAAGGTCAAGCGCCAGAACAAGGAGCGTCTGGCCCGCGTCGTACTCAAGCAGCTCGGCGTCGATCTGAACCCGGACGCGCTGTTCGACGTGCAGGTCAAGCGCATCCACGAGTACAAGCGCCAGCTGCTCAACGTGCTGCATGTGATCACCCGCTACCAGCGCATCCTGGCGAATCCGGACGCGCAGTGGGTGCCGCGGGTGGTCGTGTTTGCCGGCAAAGCGGCCTCCGCCTACCACCAGGCCAAGCTGATCATCAAGCTCATCAACGATGTGGCCACGACGATCAACAACGACCCGCGCGTCGGCGGCCGGCTGAAGGTGGTATTCATCCCGAACTACAGCGTGAGCTTGGCCGAGGTCATCATCCCGGCCGCCGATCTGTCGGAGCAGATCTCCACCGCCGGCACCGAAGCGTCCGGCACCGGCAACATGAAGTTCGCGCTCAACGGCGCGCTGACCATCGGCACGCTGGACGGCGCCAACGTGGAAATGCGCGAGCAGGTGGGGGCGGAGAACTTCTTCATCTTCGGCAACACCACGCCGCAGGTGGCCGAGTTGCGCGCCCAGGGCTACGAGCCGCGCAAGTACTACGAGTCGAATGCCGAGCTGCGCGCCACGCTGGACGCGATCCGCAATGGCGTGTTCAGTCCGTCCGAGCCCGCGCGCTTCCAGGCCATCTTCGACGCGCTGGTGAATTGGGGCGACCACTACCTGCTGCTGGCCGACTACGCCGACTACATCGCGACGCAGGACCGGGTCGACACGCTCTACCGCAACGCGGACGAGTGGTCACGCAAGGCGGTGCTCAACATCGCAGGCATGGGGGCTTTCTCGTCCGACCGCACGATCGCCGAGTACGCGCACGACATCTGGCGGTCCCGGCCTGTCATTCTGGAGAAGCTTCCCAGCTAGCGCCCGAGAACAAGCGGTAGCAAATTCGCGGCGCCGAGTGGTCGTGCGGTGAAGAAGCGAACAGACGTGCCGTCTGGCC
The DNA here is from genome assembly GCF_963924895.1 of uncultured Sphaerotilus sp. Lineage (NCBI taxonomy): Bacteria > Pseudomonadati > Pseudomonadota > Betaproteobacteria > Burkholderiales > Sphaerotilaceae > Sphaerotilus > uncultured Sphaerotilus sp. The sequence continues at coordinate 18,961 of NZ_CAWURG010000026.1, read as the reverse complement.
GCCACTGTGCCGGCACGGGGTGTGGTCGATCTCGGTTGGGAACACCCTGAACAAGGGGGGACTTCAGAGCAACTTATGGGCCCTGTCGCATCTGACACCACCTATTCTTGCGCTTGTCTTCTTTGCGTTCTCGCCAACCATATTTACCGTTGCAGTAGCCCACCATGATATTCAATACCCGTAGTTCCCACCGGCTGTCCCAAGTGACACGCGCACTGTTCAAGGGCGGTGTCGTGGTCGGTTGCCTGGCTTTCGGTTCTGCTGCGCAGGCGAACATCGAGTTCACCTTCGATTACGGCACCAACAACGGCCTTGGGTTCTGGGATCCCGCTTCCGGCGCCGCACGCCAAGCCGCCATGGCGGAATCGTCCGCTGCGTTCTCCACGATGTTTGGCAGCTATTTCAGCAACACCGCCACGATCCTGTTGACAGCCTCCGCGACAGATCTTCCGCTCAGCAACAACCTGGCATCAGCAGGGTCCGAGGCCTTTGGTGGTAATGGGGCGGGGTTCACTGTCCAGGAAATCGTCCGCACGAAGGCGCTGACTGGCGTGGACCTCAATGGTGCAACCGCAGACGGTTCGGTCAACGTCAACTTCGGTCAACCGTGGAACCTGGGCACGGGTACGACGTCGTCGACCGATTACGACTTCTACAGCACCATCTTCCACGAGTACACGCACGCTTTGGGCTTTGCGTCGGGCATCGTTCAAGACGGTACCCCGTTTTTCGGTGGCACCAAGGCTGCGGGCGAGTGGACGACCTATGACAGCTTCCTGGTCGACAAGAATGGCAATCGGGTGGTCAACAACACCACGTTCGCGCTGAATCAGGCTGTGTGGGACGCTGGCAGCGTGGGCGGCGCAAGCCCGGCAGGTGGTCTGTTCTTCAACGGCGCCAATGCAGCTGCCGCCAACGGCGGTCAACCGGTCGGTCTATACACACCTACCACCTGGGAAGGTGGCAGCAGCGTGGCTCACACGGATGACCAGAACCCTGCCATCTACGGCACGATGATGACGGCCCAGGGCCCGACCGGCCCGTGGCCGCGCACCTACAGCGCGATCGAAGTCGGCATCATGACCGACCTCGGCTACACGGCCGTAACTGCCGTGCCTGAACCTGAGACCTTCGCCATGATGCTGGCCGGGCTGGGATTCATCGGTGCTGCGGTGCGCCGTCGCAAGGCCTGATTTCCGTCGGTCCGGCATGATGGGACCCCGGAAACGGGGTCCCATTTCTTTTTTTCAGGAAGCTTCATGGCCATACCTGCCTCGTTTCGAAAGCTTCTTTCCGGCCTGCCCCTTTACCTGTCTTGCCTGGTGGGCATGAATGCGATGGCTGCGAAGGCGGGCCACTCAGTCGGGAAGCCACCAGCGTCCTATCCCCTTGACGAGGTTCGCGTTCAGGTGACGCGTCAGCCCGCGAGAGGGGGGGCGACTATGCAGCGCGTTCGTCTGAGTGGCAGTGGCAGCGCCATGCTGGAACGGGGCGGTCATAGCCTGCCGTTTCGATACGACCGCAAGGACCTCATGACCCTGTTGAACGCGTTCTACGGGATGCGTTTCTTCGAGATGTCAGCCGACACCACGACACGCTATTCAGTCGTGCTTCAGGACGACGGCACGGTGCGCACCAGCATGCTGCGCATGTCGGACGCATCAAGCACACAGGTCTGCTTCTCGGTCGCGTCCTACAGCAAGTGCGTCACCTACAGCAGTGACCCTCCTGGCGAGCTGGAAAGCGTCGTGCAACAAGTGTTCGACGAAGCCGATCGCTTGGCGAAGGGGCACGCGTCTGGCGATCCGGCGCCGCGTTGACCGCCCGGCCGGGGTAGGGACGCAGGACCCTGAACCGGCCCGCGCCGAGCTTGACGCTGCTCAATTGCATGAAGTGATCCGGCGCAGCATGCGCTTCAGGGCGCCTTGCGCAGCTTCACATAGGCCACGAAGCCGCCGCCCGAGGCGTTGCTGAGTTCCAGTTGCCCGCCCATGCGTGAAACGGTCTTGTCCACGATGGCGAGGCCGAGACCGGCGCCCGTGCTGTGGGTGTGCGTGCGGGCCTTGTCGCCTCGGTAGAACGGAGTCGTCAGCCGCGCCAGTTGCTCCGGACTCACGCCCGGGCCTTCATCGCGCACGCTGACCAGCACCCATTCGCCCGAGCGGGCGTAGGTCACGGTGACACGCGCGACGCCGTCTTCGGTCTGCGCATAGCGACGCGCGTTCTCGAACAGGTTGGCGAAGACGCGGTCCAGATCGGTCTCGTCGGCCAGCACGCGCACATCGGTGGTGACGCGGGCGACGACCTTCAGATGCTCGCCGTTGACGCGCCGGATCACCGTGTCCAGCAGCACCGCCAGCACGATCGGCACCAGCTTGACCTCGGTCGGCCGGGCGTAATCCATGAACTTGTCGATGATGGCGTCGAGCTGGTCGATGTCGGCGGCCATGTTGCGCTTGGCCTCCTCGTCGTAGACGCTCATCTCGGTTTCGAGCCGGATGCGCGCCAGCGGCGTGCGCAGGTCATGCGAGATGCCGGCCAGCATCACCGCGCGGTCGTCCTCGATCTTGGCCAACTCGCGCGCCATGCGGTTGAAGCCGCGGTTGACTTCGCGGATCTCGCGGGTGGTCGTGTTCTCGTCGAGGCTGGGCGTGTATTCACCGTCACGGATGCGGCTGGCGGCGATCGACAGCTGGCGCAGCGGGCGGTTGATGAGGCCGGCGATGAGCGCCGAGCCGCCCAGCGTCAGCAGGAAGGTCAGGCCCATCACCGCAAAGGTGGTCTTGCCGGTGACGGCGGGCTGGACGCGGCCGCGGTCGGCCTGCAGCCAGTAGTTGTCGGTCTCGATCAGGAAGCCGACCCAGAGTCCGGGCTTGCCATTCACGCTGCTGGCGATGATGGTGTGCGGGCCAAGCTGGCTGCGCAGTTCCGAGCCGATGGCGCGGGTGAAGCGGTCGATCTCGAAGGGCTCCCAGCGGTCGTTGGGCTCGCGGGGCTGGAGCTTGACGGCTTCCTGTTCGGCGATGTTCTTGACCAGGGCGACCCGGTTCACCTGGTCGGTGTAGCGCAGGGCGGCGCGCGACAGATTGACCAGACTGGCGATCTGCTGGGCCGCCTGCACGCCGCGCGGCTCCAGTTCGAGGAAGCGCAGCGTGTAGACCCAGCCCATGATGCCCACCCCCAGCATCAGCGACAGCAGCAGGAAGGTCCGCCAGAACAGGCTCATCGGCATGTAGCGGCGCACCACCGTGCCCACGCCGCGGGCCAGCAGACTGAACAGCGACTCGCGAGGGGCCTGGGGCGGAGGGTAGGAAGAACTCGTGGAGGCCATGAAGGAGGTCAGCAGCGTCGGTTGGTCACCATGCGCCGGCCGAGCCGCTCGCAGTGGGTCCCCTGACTACAGGTTAGGGTATTTGAAACCAAATGTATCAGGGGCTGTGAAATCACGCTGCACCGTCCGGCACGAACACGTAGCCGACGCCCCAGACGGTCTGGATGTAGCGCGGCTGGGACGGATCGGGCTCGATCATCTTGCGCAGGCGGGACACCTGGACATCCAGGCTGCGGTCGAAGGGCTCGAACTCGCGGCCACGGGCCAGCTGGGCCAGCTTGTCGCGGCTGAGCGGCTGGCGCGGGTGGCGCACCAGGGCCTTGAGCATCGAGAACTCGCCGGTGGTCAGCGAGATGACTTCGCCTTCGCGGGTCAGGCGGCGCAGGGCCAGGTCGAACTCGAAGGGGCCGAAGACGACGGTCTGCGCGTCGCGCGACGGCGCACCGGGCGCTTCCATGACCGGGCGGCGGCGCAGCACGGCGTGGATGCGGGCCAGCAGTTCGCGCGGGTTGAAGGGCTTGGGCAGGTAGTCGTCGGCGCCGACTTCGAGGCCGACGATGCGGTCCACGTCCTCGACCTTGGCCGTGAGCATGATGATGGGCGTCAGGTCGTTGGCAGCGCGCAGGCGGCGGCAGATCGACAGGCCGTCCTCGCCGGGCAGCATCAGGTCGAGCACGATCAGGTCGATGGTCTCGCGGGTCAGGATGCGGTTCAGCGCCTTCGAATCTTCGGCCAGCAGCACCTCGAAACCTTCCTGGGTGAGGTAGCGGCGCAGCAGGTCGCGGATGCGGGCGTCGTCATCGACAACGACGATCCGGTCGGTGCGCTGGGCGTTGGCGGTGGTCATGAGGCGTACTCCGAATTTGTAACAGGGGCGATTCTGCGCAGGTCCGCCAACTTTTTCATCCAGTCTGACCCCCTGTTACATTTCTTGCGCTCTGGCTCATCGCGCACATCTGTGAATTATTCACGAACCGCGGGCGAGGTCCCATCGTTGAAACTACCGTATCTACCCTTGGAGGACCGAACGATGACCCCGATGAACCGCCGCTGCCGCCTGCCGTTCCTGCCGACCGCGATGCTGGTCTTGAGTCTTGCGAGCGGCACCGCCAAGGCCGCAGACGCGCTGCCCGCCAACCAGATCGCCTTCAGCACCAGCGCCAGCCTGGAGGTCACGCGCGATGTGCTGACCGTTTCACTGCAGGTGGTGCGCGACGGCACGGACGCCAACACGGTGCAATCCGCCCTGAAGCAGGTGCTTGACGCCGCGCTGAACGAGGCCCGCAAGCAGGCGGACCCCGCGGGCATGGCGGTGCGGACCGAGGGCTTCAACCTCTCGCCACGCTATGGACGCGAGGGCAAGCCCAATGGATGGACCGGCACGGCCGGTCTGGTGCTGGAAGGCAAGGACATCGCCCGCGTGGCCACGACCGCCGGCAAGCTGACCGGCATGAACATCGTCGGCACCGGCTACAGCCTGTCCCGGGAGTTGCGTGAACGCAACGAGGCGGAGCTGACGGCGCAGGCGATCAAGAAATTCCGGGCCCGCGCCGAGGAGATGGCACGGCAGTTCGGCTTCACCGGCTACCAGTTGCGCGAGGTGAGCGTGCAGTCCAGCGACGGGGACGTGGGTGGACGGCCGGCGCTGGCGGCGGTGCGGGCGACAGCGATGCAGGCGGACGCCGCGCCGCTGCCGACCGAGGCGGGCAAGGGCCTGCTCAGCGCCACCGTGCAGGGCTCGGTGACGCTGACGCGTTGATAGGTCAACGCGCCGAAGGACTTACTGGGCGGTCCAGCCGCCGTCCACGTTCCAGGCCACGCCGCGCACGTTGTTGCCGGCGGGCGAGCACAGGAAGACGGCCAGTTCGCCCAGCTCTTCCGGCGTGGTGAACTGCAGCGAGGGCTGCTTTTCCCCCAGCAGGCGGCGCACGGCTTCCGCGTTGTCCACGCCGTCCTTGGCGGCGCGGGCATCGACCTGCTTCTGCACCAGCGGCGTCAGCACCCAGCCCGGGCAGATGGCATTGCAGGTCACGCCGGTGGTGGCGTTCTCCAGCGCGGTCACCTTGGTCAGACCGACCACGCCGTGCTTGGCCGCCACATAGGCCGACTTCTGTGTGGAGGCCACCAGGCCGTGGATCGACGCGACGTTGATGATCCGGCCCCAGTTCTTCGCCTGCATGGACGGCAGCGCCAGCCGCGTCGTGTGGAAGGTGGAGCTGAGGTTGATGGCGATGATCGCGTCCCAGCGCTCGACGGGGAAGTCCTCGATCGGCGCCACAAACTGGATGCCGGCGTTGTTCACCAGGATGTCCACGCCGCCGAATTCGGCCTGCGCGTAGGCCATCATCGCCTCGATCTCGGCGGGCTTGCTCATGTCGGCACCGTGGTAGCCGACCTGCACGCCCAGTGCGGCCACTTCGGCCTTCGGGCCATCGACATCGCCGAAGCCATTGAGAATGATGTTGGCGCCCTGACGTGCGAGGCACAGCGCCACACCCAGCCCGATCCCGCTGGTGGAGCCGGTGACCAATGCGGTTTTACCTTTCAGCATGAATTCATCCTCTGGTGGTTGGTTAACATCCATTATCGGGCTCGAATCCGAGCCATCCCTGACACAGTCCCCCATGACCGAACCCCGCCTGCACCACGTCACCTGCGCCAACCCCAAGGGCCTGCACCGAATGGCCTACTGGGAATGGGGCGCGCAGGACAACCCCCGCGTGGTCGTCTGCGCCCATGGCCTGACCCGCCAGGGCCGCGATTTCGACACGCTGGCGCAGGCGCTGTCTGCGGATTTCCGGGTCATCTGCCCGGACGTCGTCGGCCGCGGCCGCTCGGACTGGCTGCCCGACCCGATGCACTACGCCGTGCCCACCTACGTCGCCGACATGGTCACGCTGCTGGCGCGGCTGAACGTCGAGCAGGTGTCCTGGGTCGGCACCTCGATGGGCGGGCTGATCGGCCTGTCGCTGGCGTCCCTGCACGCGCAGGGGCAGGTCTCGCCGATCAGCCGCCTGGTGCTCAACGATGTCGGGCCGGTGATCGAGTTCGCCTCGCTGCAGCGCATCGGCACCTACCTCGGCGCGCCGATGCGCTTCCCGTCGGTCGAGGCCGGCGCGGAGTTCCTCTGGAGCATCTCGCAGAGCTTCGGCCCGCACACCCCCGCGCAGTGGTTGGCGCTGAGCCGTCCGCAGTTCAAGCCGGCGCCCGAAGGCGGCTGGATGTTCCAGTACGACCCGGCGATTGCCGTGCCGTTCCGCGCCTTCACGCCCGAGATCGCGACCTTCAGCGAAGCCATGCTCTGGAAGGCCTATGACAGCGTCACGGTGCCGACGCTGCTGGTGCGCGGTCAGGACTCCGACCTGCTGTCCGCCGACACGGCCCGCACCATGGGCCAGCGCGGTCCCAAGGCACCATGCGTGGAATTCGCCGGCGTCGGCCACGCGCCCACCCTGATCGCCGACGACCAGGTCGCCTGCGTGCGCGAGTTCCTGCTGGCCTGAGGTTGTCCGCGTGAAGAGCACCCGCCTCGAACCCGCCGAGGCCGCCGCGCCCATTGTCCAGCTGGCCGCAGACACGACCGGCGACACCGGAGACCTCGCCTCCATCGCCCAGGAGATGGACCGGCTGGACCGGGCGCGCCAGTTTGCGCGGCCCCTGCTGGCCAACAGCCGCTTCGACACCGGCGAGAACGCGCTCGACCACGCCGACGGTGTGGCCGAGATCCTGCGCTCCATCGGTGCAGCCCCCTCGATGCAGGCGGCGGTCTATCTGGTCTACGCCGGGGACTACCTGAGCGAGCCGGAAACCGTGGTCGAGCAGGCCTTCGGCGCGTCCTACGCCAGCCTCGTCACGCACACGCGGCAACTCGTGCGGATCCAGCGCAACGCGCGCAACGCATGGACGGACGAAACCGACCGCGAACTGCTCGCCGAGCAGCTGGAGCGGGTGCGCAAGATGCTGCTGGCGTTCTCGCGCGACCTGCGGGTGGTGCTGCTGCGCCTGGCCTCGCGGCTGCAGACGCTGCGTTTCTATGCGGCCACCAAGGCGCCATGCCCGGTGGCGCTCGCCCGCGAAGCGCAGCAGGTGTTTGCGCCGCTGGCGAGCCGGCTGGGCATCTGGCAGATCAAGTGGGAGCTGGAGGATCTGGCCTTCCGCTTCCTGCGGCCCGACGACTACAAGCGCATCGCCACCGAGCTGGCCGAAAAGCGCGTCGAACGCGAGCAGGGCATCGACACGGCCCGCGCCCATCTGGCTCAGGAGCTGGCGAAGGTCGGCCTGGAGGCCGAGGTGTTCGGGCGGCCCAAGCACCTGTATTCCATCTGGAAGAAGATGCAGGGCAAGCAGCTGAAGCTCTCGCGCGTGTTCGACCTGCGGGCGCTGCGGGTGATCGTGGCCTCGGTGCCGGACTGCTACGCCGCGCTCAGCCGCGTGCACGAGGTCTGGCGTCCGCTGCCGGAAGAATTCGACGACTACATCGCCCGGCCCAAGCCCAACGGCTACCAGTCGCTGCACACCGTGGTGCTCGACCACGAGGACCGGCCGCTGGAAATCCAGATCCGTACCCGCGAGATGCACGACCATGCTGAAAGCGGCGTGGCAGCGCACTGGGCCTACAAGGAGGCCGGCACCAAGGGCTACGCCGGGGTGAGCGCTGCGGGCGATTTCGAGGGCCGGGTGGCGCAAGCGCGGCGCGCGGTGCTGCAGCAACTGCTGGCGTGGGAGCGCGACTTCATCGGCCACAACACGCCGTCCCAGAGCTTCTTCGAGGAACGCATCTATGTCTTCACGCCGCAGGCCCGGCTGATCGAGCTGCCGGCGGGCGCCACCGCGGTGGATCTGGCCTACAACCTGCACACCGACCTGGGCCACCGCTGCCGCGGCGCGCGGGTGGATGGTCAGATGGTGCCGCTGAACACGCCGCTGGTGAGCGGGCAGACGGTCGAAGTGATTTCGGCGAAGGAGGGCGGCCCGTCGCTCGACTGGCTCAACCCGCAGCTGGGTTATCTGAAGAGCCAGCGCTCGCGGGCCAAGGCGCGTGCGTGGTTCAACGCCCGGGCGCTGCAGGAAACGATTGCCCGGGGCCGCGAGGCCGTCGACAAGCTGCTGCAGCGCGAGGGCAAGACGGCCATCAAGCTGGACGATCTGGCGGGACAACTCGGCTTCCGCAACGCCGAGGCGCTGTTCGAGGTGGTCGGCAAGGACGAGTTCTCGCTGCGCAACATCGAGAGCGTGCTGCGGCCACCCGCGCCGGTGCTGCCGCCAACGCCAGAATCCGAGATGCCGCTGTTCAAGCCGGCGGCGGCGGCACCGGGCGGACGTGGCGCCGTGCTGGTGGTGGGGGTCGAGTCGCTGCTCACGCAACTGGCGCATTGCTGCCGTCCGGCGCCACCGGATGCCATCGGCGGTTTCGTCACCCGCGGCAAGGGGGTGGCGGTGCACCGCGCCGACTGCGCCAACCTGCGGCAACTGGCGGGCCGCAATCCGGAGCGGCTGATCGACGTCCAGTGGGGCGAAGTCGCTCCCGTGCAGGGACGTCCGGCGGTCTACCCGGTCAACATCTCGGTCATCGCCAATGACCGGCAGGGGTTGCTGCGCGACATCTCGGAAGTCTTTGCCCGCGAGAAATCCAACGTCATCGGCGTGAATACCCAGACCATCCGCGAAACGGCCCGGATGACCTTCACCATCGAGGTTCGGGACTCCGCCGCGCTGGCCCATGTGCTGCGCCAGGTCGGAGAAGTGGATGGTGTTCAAAGTGCCAGAAGAAAATAAGTGCCTGAAAACGATTGACGGAATCTAAAAACACGCTATAGTTCGAGGCTCTTCAGGCGCATAGCTCAGTTGGTTAGAGCACCACCTTGACATGGTGGGGGTCGTTGGTTCGAATCCAATTGCGCCTACCAGAAAAATTTGAAAGACCGCCGCAAGGCACCCCAGGCGCATAGCTCAGTTGGTTAGAGCACCACCTTGACATGGTGGGGGTCGTTGGTTCGAATCCAATTGCGCCTACCAGATTCGTGAATTGAAAAGGCGCTGGCAGGCACTGTCAGCGCCTTTTTCATTGTCCGCGCCGTCGCACACCGTTCGTACCCGTTGATCTGGGTGCAGTCCGGGGCAAACCCTAGCGAAGGGTCGCACCAAGGGCTGCCTAGAATCTTTGTGCACACGCACACAGGAGAGAGTTGCATGCCATCGAATCGCCGCGCCGCGGAAACGGCCCCAGGTCAGCCCGACGGACCGCGCGTGCTCAAGAAGTACCCCAACCGCCGCCTCTACGACACCCAGACGAGCAGCTACATCACGCTCACGGACGTCAAGCAGATGGTGCTGGATGCCGAGGTCTTCGAAGTACGGGACGCCAAGTCCGGCGATGAACTGACGCGCAGCATCCTCCTGCAGATCATCCTGGAAGAGGAGAGCGCCGGCATGCCGATGTTCTCGACGCAGATGCTGGCGCAGCTCATCCGCTTCTATGGCCACACCATGCAGGGCATGATGGGCGAGTACATGGAGCGCAACCTCCAGAGCTTCGTCGATCTGCAGAAGCGCTTCGCCGACCAGACGGGCGGCCTCTACGAAGGCAAGGCCTTCAATCCGGAAGCGTGGGCGAAGTTCATGGCCGTGCAGCCCCCGGCGATGCAGCACATGATGAGCAACTACTTCGACCAGTCGAAGTCGATCTTCACGCAGATGCAGGAAACGATGCAGAAGCAGGCCGAGAGCTTCTTCCCCGGCATGGCGGGATTCACGCCGCCAACGCCGCCGGCCAAGCCCTGAATCCGGGCGACCTCAAGCCTTCAGCCAGGGCTTGAGCACCGGCCAGACGTTGTCGAGGATGCGCGGGTGCGCCGTGGCGTTCGGGTGGAGACGGTCCGCCTGGAACCAGCGCACCGGGTCCGGGTCATCCGCGATGCCGGCCAGCAGAAACGGCACCAGCGCCGCCCCTTGCGAGCGCGCCACCTCGCCGAACATCGCGTAAAAGTCGCGCGTATAAGCCCCGCCATAGTTCGGCGGCACCTGCATCCCCACCACCAGCACCTTGGCGCCCGCCGCCTTGGCCGCCTGGGCGATGGCCACCAGATTGTCCTGGCTGCTCTTGAGCGGCAGACCCCGCAGCGCGTCATTGCTCCCCAGCTCGATCACGACGTGCGTGGGACGGTGCTGCGAGAGCAGGGCGCCGATGCGTGCCCGCCCGCCCGAGGTCGTGTCGCCGCTGATGCTGGCGTTGACGACGGTCGCCGCGATCTTGTCGCGCACCAGCCGCGCCTCCATCAGTGCCACCCAGCCGGTGCCGCGTGCCAGCCCGTACTCGGCCGACAGGCTGTCACCCAGCACGAGGAGGCGGACCGCGCGCCCAGTCGCGGGCAGCGCCACCGCCGCCGAACCCGCAACCCCGAGCGCCACGCAGGACACCATGCGCGCGATACAGTCGCGGCGCGTCCAAACAGTGGTGTCATCAGGGTTCAGCATGGGTGTAGCGATCATTGAAGTAGCCGGCGTCAGCAAGCGCGTCCGGGATTCCGCGGGGGAGCTGACGATTCTGCATGAGATCAGTTTCCAGCTCGCGCCACGGGAATCGGTGGCCATCGTCGGTGCGTCCGGGTCCGGCAAGAGCACGCTGCTGTCGATCCTGGCTGGTCTGGACACGCCCAGCGACGGCACGGTCCGGCTCGACGGCATCGACCTGTTCGCGCTCGACGAGGATGCGCGCGCGGCGGTGCGCGGCGAGCGCATCGGCTTCGTGTTCCAGAGCTTCCAGCTCATGGGCCACCTGAGCGCACTCGAAAATGTGATGCTGCCGCTGGAGCTGCGCGGCGAGCGCAACGCGCGGGCGCTGGCCACCGAGATGCTCGGCCGGGTCGGGCTGGGGCAGCGGCTCGGCCACTATCCCAAGCTGCTGTCGGGCGGCGAGCAGCAGCGGGTGGCGCTGGCGCGGGCCTTCGTGGTGCGGCCGGCGCTGCTGCTGGCCGACGAACCGACCGGCAGCCTCGACCACGCGACCGGCGAGTCGGTGATGCAACTGATGTTCGAACTCAACCGCGAGATCGGCACGACGCTGGTCCTGGTCACCCACGATCCGCGCATTGCCGAGCGTTGCGACCGGCAGATCCGGCTGGAGGCCGGGCGCATGGTCTGAGCCCGCGCTGCGCTACCATCGGCGGCTATGTCAGGAACACTACTTTTCGGTTTCCACGCGGTGCAGGTGCGTCTGAAGACGGCGCCCGAATCGGTGCGTGAGGTCCACATCGACACGGCCCGCCGTGATGCGCGCATGCGCCAGTTCATCGAGCGCGCGCAAGCCAGCGGTCGCACCATCGTCGAAAGCGATGGCGCCCGGCTGGACAAGCTCGCGGGCACGACCCGCCACCAGGGTGTCGTCGCCCGGGTCACGGTACTGGCCGTGAACCACTCGCTCGACGATCTGCTCGACAGCGTCGAAGGCCCGCCGCTGGTGCTGCTGCTGGACGGCGTGACCGATCCGCACAACCTCGGCGCCTGCCTGCGGGTGGCCGATGGGGCGGGCGCACACGCGGTCATCGCGCCGAAAGACCACGCGGTCGGCGTCAATGCCACGGTGGCCAAGGTGGCCAGCGGCGCGGCCGAGTCGGTGCCGTACTTCATGGTGACCAATCTGGCGCGCACGATGGGCGAGCTGAAGGAGCGCGACATCCTCGTCGTCGGCACCAGCGACGATGCCAAGCAGTCGATCTACGACCTGGACCTCACCGGGCCGGTCGCGGTCGTGCTGGGTGCCGAAGGGGCCGGAATGCGGGCGCTGACCCGCAAGACCTGCGATGTGCTGGTCCACATTCCGATGCACGGGGCGGTCGAAAGCCTGAACGTGTCGGTCGCCTCGGCCGTGTGTCTCTACGAAGTGTTGCGCCAGCGTTCGCGCAAGGGAGTGTCTGCATGACGACCACCATACTGTCCCGCCGCCTGCCCGGCTCCGCAATCGCTCTGCTGCTTGCCGCGGCCGCACTGGCCGGCTGCACGCAGGAAAAGCAGAACGAGATCATGCGCAGCGTCCAGAACTGGACCGGCACGAACGGCGTGCTGGAAGTCTTCGCTGGCGACAAGATGGTCAAGCGCTTCATCAAGATCGACAAGATGAGCACCGCCTACGGCACCGAGGACAAGGTGGCGCGGCCGTACCGCTACGGCTACGGCGTGCTCGACGAAAACCTCAACGGCACGCAGGACGAGGGCGAGAAGCGCGTCTATTTCGAGATCAGCGACTACTCGACGGCCTACGTGTTCTACGAGAGCCCGCGTTGACCCCAGCGCCCGCGGCGGATCGCGGGCGCGCCGGGTTGACCGCACTGTTCGGCGCGACCTTCCTCGAACTGTGCGGTCTGTTCATGTATGGCCCGCTGCTGCTGTTCACGCTCAAGGAGCGTGGGCTGTCCACCAGCACGATCGGCCTGTTCAGCGCCGCCCAGTGGCTGGGCATGGTCCTGGCGACCCCCTTCACCGCCCTGTGGGTGCGCCGGCTGGGCGCACGGCGGGCCTTGCTCACCAGCGCTGCCGTTCCGTTCGTGGCGTTCACGCTGATGAACCTGAGCGAGCAGATCGCCGTGTGGGCCGTGCTGTATCTGCTGGCGGGCATGGCGGGCGCGCTGCGCTGGATCGTCGCGGAGTCGATGGTGTCCGAGCTGGCGCCGGCCGAGCGGCGAGGGCGGATCATCGGGCTGTTCTCGACCATGGTCGGTCTGACCTTCGTGGTCGGTCCGGCCCTGCTGGCGGCGCTCACCACCGCTGGCATCGCGCCGCAGTGGATCCGCTGGAGCGCCACCGCGCTGATCGGACTGGCCTTGTTCCTCAGCTGGCGCGTGCCCACCCTGCACAGCCACCAGCAGCACCACGGCGAGCGCATCGGCCTGCTGGGCATCCTTGACGCCGTGCGCGCCGCGCCGGTGGTCATGGTCGCCGGCCTGGTGGGCGGATTCTTCGAGGCCGGGCTGGCGAGCGTGCTGCCGCTGTACGGACTGGCGATCGGACTCGGCGCAGCGGCGGCGGCGCTGCTGGTGTCAGTGAGCGGCATCGGCAGCTCGCTGATGATGGTGCCGATCGGCGTACTGGTGGACCGCTGGGGGCCGGCCCGGGTGTGGCGGGTCTGTGCGGTCGTCAATCTGCTGGCCACGCTGCTGCTGCCGTGGGTGGGTCAACTGGGAGCACTGGCCTGGGTGATCGCCTTGCTGTGGGGCGCTGCGGGCGGCGGGCTGTACACGGTGGCGATGGTCGACATCGGCAGCCGGCACCGGGGCGTGGCCTTGGTCAGCGCGACCTCGGTGCTGGTCATGTCCTACACCTTCGGCGGCATGATGGCGCCCGCGCTCGGCGGCGCGGCGTTGCAGTGGTCGCCGCAGTGGGGATTTCCGGCGCTGCTGGTGACCTGGGCGGCGGTGGGAACCTGGGTGCTGTTCAGGCCCAGTCCAGCGCGCCCACCACGGCACCCAGCCCGATCAGCCACATCGGACTGAGCTTCGTGCACAGCATCACCGCCACCGTCAGCGCGATCATCACGACGCCACCCGGCCGACCGTGGCCCAGCACCGGCTGCGACAGCACCCAGCCGGTCGACAGCAGCAGCCCGACCGTCAGCGGCGTCAGCCCGTTGGTGAAGATCCGCACCGCAGGATGGTCCGGTCGGCGCTGACCCCAGCGGGTCACGGCCCAGGCGATGGTCGAGCTGGGCAGCAGGATGCCGGACATCGCGGCGACGACGCCCAGCGGCCCGGCCACGTTCCAGCCCAGCACGGCGATGAAGAGCAGGTTCGGCCCCGGCGCCGCCTGGGCGAGGGCGACAGAGTCGGTGAACTGCACGTCGGTGAGCCAGTGGTGCTCGTGGACGAGGTAGCGGTGGATGTCCGGCGCCGTGGTGATGGCGCCGCCGACCGACAGCAGCGACATCAGCGTGAAGTGCAGGAGCATCTGCAGCAGATCGGCGGCGGACAGGGCGCTCATGCGGACGCTCCGCGCCGGAGTTTCCATGCCACATGGCCCATCGTCACGGCACCCAGCCCGAGCACCACCGCTGCCATCGGAAAGCGCAGGGCGCCAATCAGCACCACCGTCAGCGCCGCGTAGCACAGGCTGAGCTGGAGGCCGAGCGGATTCTTGCGCAGACCGCGGATGGCCTTGAGGCCGGTCGCGAGGATCATGCCGGCCGCCACCGCACCCATGCCGCGCAGGGCACCCGACACCTGCGGCAGGTCAGACCAGTGTCCGTACAGCGCGGCCGCCGCCAGCACGACGAGCATCGGCAGCAGCAGCATCCCACCCACCGAAGCCACCACGCCGCGCCAGCCGAAATAGCGGTCGCCCAGCATCAGCGACAGGTTGACCACGTTCGGCCCCGGCAGCACCTGGCTGACGGCGAGCAGTTCCAGAAATTCGGCCGCGGTCAGCCAGCGCTGCCGGTCGACCAGTTCGCGCTGCGCGATGGCGATCACGCCACCAAAGCCTTGCAGGGCCAGCCGGCTGAACACCCAGAACATCTGCATCGGCGAAGCAGGGCGCTGGAGCCCGGTCATCGCAGGATCAGACATGGTCCGGGTCACGCAACATGCGGCGCGCCGCCCAGCCGCTCAAGGTCAGGGCCAGCAGGGTCCAGCCCAGACCGGCCCAGTGCAACGATCCGAAGCCGGCTGCGTTGATGATGGCGCCGCCGGACATCGCCCCGATCGCCTGTCCAAGGTAGATCGCCGAGGTGTTGAGCGCCAGCAGCGCCGGCGCGAGCATCGGCGCGGCGTGGCCGAGCCGCGCCTGCTGCGCCGAGTTCGACGCGAAGGTGCCAAACGCCCAGGGGATCATCACCAGCGCCATCATCCAGGGCCGTGACGCCACCGGCAGGATCAGCAGACTCACGGCAATGCCCGACAGGAAGAAACCGACGGCCCGCGCCGCACCGATGCGGTCCACATTGCGGCTCAGCACCACGTTGCCGGCCAGGCCCCAGGCGCCGAACCACATGAACAGCAGGCTCACCTCGAGCGGCGTCGCGCCCAGCACCTGGCGGTAGTAGGGCGCGATGTAGGCAAACAGCGTGAACTGCCCGGCGCCGCTCAGTGCGGTGACCACGATCACCGCCATCAGCACCGGGTGCGTGAAGACCTCGGACCAGGCCCGCATCGACAGGGCGGGCGGTTTCACCCCGGTGGGCAACACGCGCCACACCCAGACCGCGCCAATCAGGCCCAGCAAGGCGACCAGCCCGAAGGCCCAGCGCCATCCGAATGCCTCGCCGATGTAGGCGTGCAGCGGCATCCCCAGCACCGACGCCATGGACCAGCCGAGAAAGATGGTGGTGATGGAGCGCCCGCGCTTGGCGGCCGGCGCCATGAAGCCCATCGCCGCGCCCGCCTGCGGCGTGAAGACGGCCGCGCCCAGCACCGCCAGCGCCCGCAGCGGCAGCAGCGCCGCGTAATTCGGGGCGAGGGCGCAGAGCAGGTGCCCCAGTCCGTACCAGAGCAGGGTCAGCGTGAGGAGACGCCGCCGGTCCCAGCCCGCCAGCAGCGCAGCCAGCAGCGGTGCGCCCAAGGACATGCCGATGGCGCCCACGCTGATCAGCTGACCGCCGAGCGCCACCGAAATCTCCAGCGAGCGCACGAGGTCATTGAGCGAGCCGGGCACCACCATCACGCCGCAGCCGATGGTGAAGTTGCCGAACAGCAGCGCGCGCTGGCTGGCGGCCAGCGCCGGTCCGTCCACGCTGCCGGCGGCGACCACGGGCGAGGGCGCCGCCACGCTCATGTCAGAGGCCCGGGTGGAGCTTGAACGCGTCCGGGTTGACGATGTTCGTCGGTGTGCCGGCCAGATAGGCGGTCACGTTGTCGAAAGCGGCCTGGAAGTAGTTCTCGTAGGTGTCGAGTTCCACGTAGCCGATGTGCGGTGTGCAGACCGCGTTTTCGAGGCGCATCAGCGGGTGGCCTTGCAGGATCGGCTCGCTTTCGAACACGTCGACCGCTGCCATGCCAGGGCGACCGCGGTTGAGCGCCGTCACCAGCAGCGTGTCGCCGACCAGTTCGGCCCGCGCCGTGTTCACGAACAGCGAGGTCGGCTTCATCCGCGCCAGATCGTCCATCGTGATCAGGCCGCGGTTGTCCTCGCTGAGACGCAGGTGCAGGCTCAGCACGTCGGCGTCGCTGAAGAAGGCCTCGCGGCTCTCGGCGGCCTCGTAACCGTCGGCCACCGCCTGCAAGCGCGAACGCTCGCTGCCCCAGATCTGCACCTTCATGCCGAAGGCGCGGCCGTAGCCCGCCACCAGCTTGCCGATGCGGCCATAGCCCCAGATCCCCAGCGTCTTGCCGCTCAGCAGCATGCCTAGCCCGAAATTCGGGGGCATGGAGCCGGCCTTGAGACCCGAGTGCTGCCAGGCGCCGTGCTTGAGGTTGCCGATGTACTGCGGCAGACGGCGCATGGCCGTCATGATCAGCGACCAGGTCAGCTCGGCGGGTGCCAGCGGTGAACCGACGCCTTCGGCCACGGCGATGCCGAGGCGGGTGCAGGTCTCGACATCGATGTGTGACCCGATGCGGCCCGCCTGGGCGATCAGCTTGAGGCGCGGCAGCTTTTCCAGCAGCGCCCGCGGGAAGTGCGTGCGCTCACGGATCAGGACGAGGATTTCCGCGTCCTTCAGCCGCACGGACAGTTGGCCGATGCCCTTGACCGTGTTGGTGAAGACCTTGACGTTCTGTAGTTCCAGACGTTCGGCACACCGCAGCTTGCGCACGGCGTCCTGATAGTCGTCGAGGATGATGATGTTCATGTATTGACCGCGTGGAACCCGATATTGTGCCTTTCTTTGGTGTCAACGCTGATTGACACCCGCTGACTTGCGCGGGGCGTGGTTTCAGCGCTTCTTCTTGCCGTCCCCGCCCATCACCCCGTCATCGAGCAACGCCGCCCCGCGCATCCCCAGCACCTCCCCCTTGCGAAAGTACCCCAACACGCTCGCCGGAGAGCGATGCCCGGTGAGGGCCATGGTCTCGGCCATGGGGATGTTCTGCTGGGCGGCCTCGGTGACGAAGCCCGAGCGCAGGGAGTGGGCGGAGAACGCCGGATCCAGCCCCGCCAGCGCACAGCGCGCCTGCACGATCAGGCGCACCGACTGCGCCGACAGCGCCGCCCCCGGCACGCCCGACTTGCCGATGCGGCGGAACAGCCCGCCGCTGGGCGCCGGCTGGCCGGCCGCGGCCGCCGCGCGCTGCCAGGCCTCCAGCCACGCCTGCAGCGCCTCGGCCGCGCGGCCCACGATCGGCTTGTGGCTGTCGCCGCGCGCGCGCCCGGCCTGGTTCGACTTCGACACCCCCATCTCGTACACCCAGCCCCCCGCCTGACGGCGCGTGTTCTCCAGCGTCGCCGCCGTCACCTCCGAGCGCCGACGCCCGCCGCTGGCAAACGCGAACAGCAGCAACGCCCGGTCGCGCAGACCCACCAGCGAGCCGTCGCAGGTCTCCAGCAGCGCCTCCAGCGGCTCGCGCGTGAGGGCGGGCTTGGCGTTCACCTGCTGCGCCCCCCGGCGCGCGTAGCCCCGGCGCATCCGCGCCATCAGCTCCCGCACGCGGCCGTCGTCGCACGGGTTCTCCAGCCCCTGCAACTGGTGCAGCTTCGACAACACGCTGACCCGGTGCACCAGCGTGGCCAGCGCCGGCGCGCCCAGGCCCGCCTTGTGGCCGGCCGCCACCAGCGCCGCGTCCACCGCCGGCGGCAGCCCGTGCACCAGGCGGCCGGCGTCGTCCATGCGCTGCGCATGGTCCACGATGAACTGCAGCACCACCGGCACCGGCAGCGGCAAGGCCAGCCGCCGCCCATAGCGCACGCTGAACCACGCCGCCCAGTAGCGCAGCCCCGAGCGGTAACTGCGGACGGTGTTCGGCGACTCGCCCTGGTCCAGCAGCGCGCGCACCGCCGCCTGGCTGCTCTCGGGCAACTCGTCGACCACCAGCAGCGGCGTGCGGCCATCCGGCGTGAGCACCACCAGATCAGAAGAAAAAGACAGCGCCATGCAGAACTCCGGGCTGGGTGGATGAAGGGTGGATGGTGGATGGTGACTGTATGAAATACGATGTACGCTGTATGATATCTGACAGATAACGTGCATCACTAGCGATAAGCTTCAATTATCGCTAGTTAATCATCCGAACGAAAGAGGGCGCTTCACCATGACCAAAGGCATCACCGACCACGACGTCTGGCGCGCCGCCGACGCGCTGCTGCTCGACGGCCACCGCCCCACCATCGAGCGCGTGCGCCAGCACATCGGCCGCGGCTCGCCCAACACCGTCAGCCCGCACCTGGACACCTGGTTCGCCCGCCTGGGCGCCCGCATCGCCGACCCCCAGGTCTTCCGCGGCCCAGCGCCCGACGCCGCGCCGGAGCCCGTGCAGGCGCTGGCCCGGCAGTTGTGGGACACCGCCCAGGCCCTCGCGCGTGGCCAGGCCGAGACCCGCGCCCTGGAGGCCGAGGCCCGCGCCGACGCCGCCCTGGCCGCACAGGCCCACGCCGAGCACACCCTCGCCGCCGAGCGCGCCCGCCTCGACGCCCTCGCCAGCGAACTCGACGCCCAGCGCCTGGCCCACGCCGCCCAGCACGCCAGCCTCACCGAGCGCCTGCACGCCCTCGGCC